>JALVMZ010000630.1 GCA_027032655.1 Desulfobacteraceae bacterium | reverse complement strand
AAATAAAGCCGCTCAAGGAAGATACCATCCACCTGATGGGCTGTCCGGGTCTTTGTTGTAGCGAATGGCGGGAGACTTCCGAGCGGAAACAAAGACCCGGGTAGCCTCTAATAAATTTATCTCAATACTCAACTAAATAGGAGATGAACCAAAAAGAGATAATCGAAGTTTATTCAGGATTTGTCCTGGATAGGATGTTAGGCAGGCTTGCCAGATGGCTGCGTGTATTGGGGTATGATGCAATTTATATAAAAAGGATTAATCGTGAGGAAATTGAAGGTCTTATTTCCCAGGGAAGGCTCTTTCTCACAAGAGATAAAAGGCTTTGTTCTCTTTTTCATCCCTCTTTTTTGGTAAATTCTGAAAGAGTAGGGGAACAGATAAAGGAACTGAAAAAAGAAGGGATTATCTCTCCATCAAAGGAGCAATGGTTTACCAGATGTATTAAATGTAATACCCCCCTCCAGGAGCCTGATCCTGAGTTGGCCCAACAGAATGTCCCGGATTATATATTTAATCTGAATATGAACAATATAAGACACTGTCCTGTATGTAATAAGTATTACTGGCCGGGAACACACAGGACCAATATGATTAATTCGCTCACCCGCTGGGGTCTATAAAATCCTGTGCCTTACTTTTTCCTGCAGGATGCCCTCTTTCGTGCGGGCTTTTTCTTGGCTTTTGCCTTTTCAGCCGCTTTTGCCTTTTTTAAGGCAGTTTCCAGTTTTTTAATTTTATTTTTGGTTGCAGTTACTTCTTTATTAAGTTTGGTTAATTTTTTCTTTGCCTGATTCAAACGATACTGAACCTGTTTTGCAGTTGCCATAATTCCTCCTTTAAAACTTGATTCTGTTTGGGCGGATAAATACATCAAGAATTAGCAAAAGTCAAGAAAATATATCATCTAATATGAACATTAATTAAAATTTTTTGTTAGTAATAGGATTGATATTTTTATAATTACAAAAAAAATAAAGATGTGCATTTTAAGGAGTTATTTTTTTCATGAAATAGATTTGGCCTGAAATAATTAATTGTCTCTATAATTCAATAATAGCATTAAATATTGTTGATGAGGTTATTCTGAATTATGAAAGGTAGAGTGACCCTTCTATTAGGGGGCATATCTATAAAAAAATGGAGGCGGCAACCGGATTCGAACCGGTGAATAGCGGTTTTGCAGACCGCTGCCTTAGCCACTTGGCTATGCCGCCTCTCACATGGAGCGGGAAACGGGACTCGAACCCGCGACAACCACGTTGGCAACGTGGGGCTCTACCAGCTGAGCTATTCCCGCAACCTTATTCTATATATTATAGTGAATATAAAATTTGTCAACCCAAATTTATTTGCCAGGGATGAAGACACGGTAGAATCTAAAAAAATATTTCATCCATGAGACAAGGGTAAGAATAAGTTCAATCAAAAGGAGTATCATACCACAGTAAGATCATTTCCAAGCGTTCCGCCCAGGCCTGCTATCCGGTTCCAGAGGTTGGAGGCATGGTTATTGCTCAATAGATGCGGGTAAGTGTGAAGAGCGATTGAAAATTGAGGACTTTCTAAGGCCTACCAAAAGGACAGTAAAATATTAATCTACCATGAATGAAACAAGCATGAGATATTATGGGAACTCATATGGCTATCATTATATCAATCAATTTATTATTGACATTTTTGAGGCATTTTGATAAAGAGTCAAATCTACTAACAATAGAAATTGGTCAGAAGGCAGGGAACATGAGTATCCATTAGAAGTATTTGAGATTTTAGATTATTTCTATGTCCTTATACATTTCACATGCCAGATGGATCCTAAGAGATGAAATAGCTGTGACACATTTCTATGACTCTTTCTATAAGCATTTCCTACCATCAATAACAGTTGATTCTCCACACGATTTTTATGGGTTTGTTATTAACGGGGGATTATTTGTGCCCAAAACCAGAATAACTTTTATGTGATGTTATAGAAACTTTTTAATTAAAAGTGTTTTATTAAAACTCACATCACCATAAGGGAGGAGCCAGATGAATCTGAACAGGAGAAGTTTCCTTAAAGCTACAGGTGCTTTGATAGCAGGCTCTATTATAGCTCCTAAGGGCAGGGCCTTGGCAGAAAAGAGGAAATCGAGTCATGATAATGACTGGGCCTGTCTTGTTGATACAACCCTATGCGTCGGATGTCGAAAGTGTGAGCAGGCATGCAATGAGCGCCACAATCTGCCCAAGCCGAAGATATCCTTTGAAGAGAAGGCAGTTCTTGAAGAGCTTCGAAGGCCTGATGAGAAGAGCTACACTGTGGTGAATAAATACTATCCCCTGAATATAGGGTCTTTAACATGGAGAGAAAGACCAGTATTTGTTAAGTTTCAGTGCATGCACTGTAGTGAGCCTTCTTGTGCCTCCGCCTGTATCACAGGTGCATTACACAAAAACCCCGAAGGCCCCATAACATGGACATCTTCCAAATGCATTGGATGTAGGTATTGTATGATTGCCTGTCCTTTTCAGATACCTGCCTATGAATATAATGAACCTCTCACTCCCAGGGTTATGAAATGCACATTCTGCTATGAGTATCTAAAAAAGGGCCAGCTTCCTGCTTGTGCACAGGTATGTCCCATGGAGGTTATTACCTTTGGAACCAGAGGCGAACTCCTGGAGTTTGCCCGCTGGAAGATAAAGAAAAGACCAGGAAAGTATATTAATCACATCTATGGCGAACATGAAGTGGGGGGGACTTCGTGGTTGTATTTGTCCTCCCAGCCATTTGAAAAGGTGGGTTTTCCCAAACTGGGCAAAGAGGCTCCTCCCAGATTAACAGAGAGTATCCAACATGGAATCTATAAGTATCTTTGGGCACCGTTAAGCCTTTATGTGGTTTTAGGGGGAGTTATGTGGGTCAGTGGCTTTTTTGGAGAGAAACGAAGCTTTAAAGTAAGGAAACCTGATCAAATACAGAATAAGGAGGCAGGTGATGAATAGAGAAGAGATCCATGCAGCCCCTGTTGAAGAGAGATTTCTCACTCCTGGTGTTATGGTTATGTTAGCCTTTATAGCCGTGGGATTGGCATTTATTATTTTCCGTTTCATGAAGGGTTTGGGTGCTGTTACTAATCTTAATAACCAATATCCATGGGGTGTATGGGTGGCAATAGATGTTGCAACCGGAGTGGCACTGGCAGCAGGTGGATTTACCACTGGTGCCATAGCATATATATTTAACAGACGAGAATATCATGCAGTGATTCGTCCTGCTCTTCTAACAGCCATGCTGGGTTATACCTTTGTTGTCCTCAGCCTTTTTGTAGATATTGGTAGATACTGGAACATATGGCGGCCAATAATAAGTTGGAATCCTAATTCTGTCCTTTTTGAAGTGGCCATGTGTGTTATGATTTACTCTAATGTGCTATACATAGAATTCATTCCTATAGTTGTGGAACGATTCAAAGGTAAGGTTTCCCTTCCTAATGGACTTAAGATATTCAACAGTATAATTGAAAAACTTCTGGATGTGGCTGACAGGACATTGGGCAAGATAATGTTTCTTTTTATTATAGCTGGTGTAGTCCTTTCATGTATGCATCAGTCAGGTCTCGGAGCATTAATGCTTATCGCAAAATATAAAATCCATCCCCTATGGTATACACCTATCTTGCCCCTGTTATTCTTGCTATCAGCAATTGCAGGAGGTTATCCAATGGTGATTTTTGAATCATTAATTGTTGCAAAATCATTTAATAGAAGACCCGAGATGGAGATATTGACCCCTCTGGCCCGATATATGCCTGTTCTGATAGGGATATATCTTGCGGTTAAACTGGGTGATATGTTTGTGCGAAAGACATACATCTACCTTTTGGACGGGACAGTGCAGTCCAATGCCTTCATAGTGGAGGTGCTTTTTGGGGTGATTCTGCCATTTATACTGGTTTTGTTTAACAGGGTTAGGCGGTCTCCAGGATGGCTCTTTTTTGCCTCAACCATCTTTGTGCTCGGGATATTGTTTAATAGAATTAATGTCTTTTTAGTAAGTTATACCCCCCCTTACATTATCAAGAGCTACTTCCCTTCAGTGGGGGAGTTATTCATAACAGCAGGACTAATTGCAGGACTAATGTTCATGTATCGTGTTTTTGTGGCCATATTCCCTATCCTGGGAGCCAGACCAAAAGAGATGGTTGCCCCCAAGTCCTCTCAAGGATTGGGGAATGTAATTATTATAATAATGGCAGGAGCTTTGCTTTTCATTGCAAGAAATACCTATGCTGACAATCCTTCCACTGGTGAAAGGATAGCCATACCCCAGAAAACAGTTGAATTTCCCACTATAGATGAGGCGCCACCCATAAGGATTTTAGACAATAAGATTGTAAATAAGTATAGTGATATTTATGAACCTGTTCGGTTCATGCATAGGAAACATGCCAATGTTCTAAGGGATTGTTCCATCTGTCATCATCGTCAACCCAGGACAGAAGATGATATGGAAGGCGAACCAATGACTTTAAAGAAATTCAAAACAAGCGGTCATATACCTGTAAAATGTTCGCATTGTCATACAAAGCCCTTTGATCCAAAACGCCTTCAGGTTCCAGGATTAAAAGGGGCCTATCATCGACTCTGTATAAAGTGCCATAAAGAGGCAGAACAGGTTCCGCATGTAAGAGGGCCTGTGCTTTATAGTGCTATGGTGCGAGGTCCTGTGGCCAGAACTCTGGATACCCGGGCCCCCACGGACTGTCTGGCATGCCACGCAAAAAAGGTCCCTGATCATAAAAACATGGTAAAATTAAGTGGCAAACCCAGTCCTATGGAGGTAACCAAGACATGTCTATCCTGTCATGAGAAAGAGGGGGAAGCCATATTGCACACATCCCACTGGAACTGGACTGGTCCTTCTCCATATGCAGTGGGTTACGAAAATCGAATTGACCTTGGCAAACGGCGCCTGACCATAAACAATTACTGAGTGAACATCAGTGGCAACTGGTCCAGGTGCACAAGCTGTCATATAGGTTATGGTTGGGAAAATGCTAACTTTGATTTTAGTGACAAGACCCGTATTGATTGTCTGGTCTGTCACGACACCACAGGAACCTATAAAAAGGCTCCACCAGGGGCTGGGTTCCCTGCAAAAGATGTGGATCTTGTAAAGGTGGCCCAGCATGTTGGCCGTCCAAGCAGAGCCACCTGTGGGAAAAACTGTCATTTTCGAGGAGGGGGAGGGGATGGTGTAAAGCATCCTTGCCTCAATGGTGCGTTGCTAAATCCTAAACGAGATTGCGATATCCATATGGCCGTGGATTCCAAAGGGATGAATTTCAAATGTCAGGACTGTCATAAAACAAGGAACCACCTTGTAGCAGGACGAAGTGTATCGGTTCCTGTGTGCGAGGGGGATCTGTCATGTGAATATTGTCATACTGATAAACCCCATGTGGGGGGTAAAAATCTGCTTGTTTACCACCTAAATAGACATACAAAGCATGTGGCATGCCAGACATGCCACATGCCACTTTACGCTAAGTGCAAACCCACCAAGGTCTATTGGGATTGGTCAACAGCAGGAAAAAACATGAAGGGAAAGAAGGATAAGTATGGAAAACTCACATACCATAAAAAGAAGGGGAGTATGAAGTGGGCAATGGCCGTCAGACCCACTTACAGGTGGTATAACGGCACTGTAAAACATCGTATCCTGGGTGAGAAGTTTAATGAAAATGGTGTCACTGACATTACCAGCCCTCAGGGAGGCTTTGATGATCCTGCATCCAGGATATACCCATTCAAGGTAATGAGAGGAAAACAGATAAGTGATGCAGTGTATAAATACTTAATCCCTCCCAAGCTATGGAAAGGGTTCTGGAAACACTATAATTGGGGAAAGGCAGCAGAGGAGGGTGCAAAGGCAGCAGGTATACCCTACAGCGGAAAATATGAATTTGTTGAAACCAGGACTTACTGGCCTGTAACTCATGGGGTTTATCCTAAGGAGCAAGCCCTTGCTTGTGCTCATTGCCATCCAGCACTATCAAAAGAACCATACTGTGGAAGATGTCATCAGCAGAAGAAAGGAATTGATTTTAAGTATCTGTCCACCAAGGGGATTGATTTTGAAAAACTTGCAAAAAAGGTGGATGATGCAGCAGCATATGTGGGTGTAACTGATTTCATAGACTTTAAATCGCTCGGGTATAAAGGTGATCCCATTGAAGTTGGAGGTAGATTCGGGATCCTGCGATTTGGAAAAGTCACGGATAAAGAATAATACTATAATAACTAAACTTCAGATATTAAGATTTTATTTCCTTTTCTCAGTCAGGATCTACCGGGAATAAGGACATGGTAGAATCTTAAAAAATATTTCATCCCTGAGATAAGGGTAAGAATAAGCGCAATCCAGAGGAGTATCATCCCTATGCTCTGGAAATCTATGCCTGCATATTCGTCATGGATACATATACCTGCAATGGCAGATGCCTGAAAGAGTGTCTTATATTTTCCCCAGCCACTTGCCTGAATATGTATCCCTTCTGCTACAGAAATACTCCTCAGCCCTGTTACAGCAATCTCCCTTCCAATGATAAGGATCACCATCCAGACGGGTATCCTATTTAAGTGAACCAGCATTATCATGGTGACAGATACCAGTATCTTATCAGCAAGGGGATCGAGGAATTTTCCAAGGTTCGTTATTGAATCATATTTTCTGGCCAGGAACCCATCAATGGCATCGGTTATAAATGCGAAACAGAAGATAAGCCCTGCCAGTATGTTACCTCTCTGATTTTCAAAACTCAAAAAAATCAGGACAAGAGGGATGCAGAAAATTCTAATAAAGGTGACTGAATTTGGGAGATTAATTATTCCCTTTGACATTTTTGAGAAAGTGATACCTATCTTTTACTGTATTTAAATTCTCTATAATACTTCAGAACCTTCATGATGAATCCTCTGGTCTCTGGAAATGGTGGAACCCCCCCGTATTGTTCCACTTTGTCAGGACCAGCATTGTAAGCAGCAAGTGCAAGCACCTTATCATTGTCAAATTTTTTAAGTAACATTGCCAGATATCTTGTCCCCCCAATAATATTCTCACTGGGGTTAAAAGGGTTACTTACCCTCATATCTTTTGCAGTCTTGGGCATTAACTGCATCAATCCCTTTGCACCCTTTCTGGATATTGCCCTGTGGTTAAAGTCTGACTCTGCCTTTATCACTGCCCGGATAAGATGCGGATCCACATTGAACATCCTGGCTGCCTGTTCAATAATTGACCTGTAATGTCTTATATATTCCTTGCCGGATTTCTTATAGGATTTAATAAATAGGCGATATCTTTTATCCGTCTTTATATTTGTATAATGCCATACTCCATTTTCATCTCTGTAGCGGTATATATCTGCCCTTACAATAGCAGGGCAGCATATCAAAGCAGTGAATAAAATGCCGCAAATCAGAGTTTTTTTAATTTCGACCATATTACTTTACTTTCTCCCAGTCCTTCAGAAATTTCTCAAGTCCAATATCAGTTAGTGGGTGTTTTATCAATTGCTCCATCACCTTATATGGAATAGTTGCAATGTCTGCCCCCATAAGTGCTGCCTCAAGCACATGGATGGGATTTCTTATGCTTGCAACAATTATCTCTGTATCAAAGCCATAATTTTCATATATGGTTACTATCTGCTCAATCAGGTTCATTCCTGGTGTGCTTATGTCATCAAGTCTCCCCACAAATGGACTTATATAAGATGCACCTGCCTTTGCTGCCATTAGCGCCTGGATCGGGGAAAAACAGAGGGTTACATTTGTCTTTATACCCTCTGATGCAAGGGCCTTTACTGCCTTGAGTCCTTCTTCAATCAAAGGTATTTTAATCACAATGTTATCTGCAATCTTTGCCAGTTCTCTTGCCTCCGCTATCATACCTTCTGAGTCTGTGCTGATAACCTCTGCATTTACAGGCCCGTGCACAATATCACATATCTCCCTGATAAGCTCTCTGAATTCTCTCCCCTCTTTGGAAATCAGGGTAGGGTTTGTGGTAACACCATCCAGCAGGCCAAGACTGTTTGCCTTCTTAATCTCATCCACATTGGCAGTGTCTATGAAGAATTTCATCTCCCTCTTACTCCTTTCTTAATTTAATCTGTAAAACATCTCCATTATTAATGGAAATGACCTATCTCTGTTTTTTTAATTCAAGTTCAAATTTTTGAGCACACTCCTTACTACAGAAGAAGTATTCATCACCTTTAAATACCTTTCTTATTGCTTCCCGTCTTGGTATATAGACCTTGCAAAAGGGATCCTGAACCATCTCATCAAGGACATCCCCTCTTCTGCCCTCTTTTACAGCCGTGGCTTTACCAAATAATTTATTAAAGGCCAGATAGGCAATATAAATAAATAGTCCTATAATTAAAATTCTAATCATCTATACGGATTCCTCTAACATAAATAC
>JALVMZ010000629.1 GCA_027032655.1 Desulfobacteraceae bacterium | reverse complement strand
GACTTATCCAATCTTTCTATTATTAAAAATAAATATTGATAACACCACCAGAAACACACACCAGCTAAACCATACTATAAAAGCCATTGGTAATAACTCGGACGGGATTGGCTTTTCATAAATCACATAGGATTTAAAATTTAACTTCTCGAGATTGGGTAGTGTATAATATACTACCTTTAATAAGAATTTAAGGAATGGCTCTTTAATATTTATAATAAATACCCTTATATCACTTAAATAATGCCCCAGAAAGACAGTGCTTATTAAAAAGATATTGTGCATAAGCGGAGTTGTAAAACTTGCAAATACCATGCTAAGACATGCTATCATAATCCATTCCAGAAAAATAAAGAAAAAAGTAAAGAAATGAGCAAGAGAAAAATCTATTCTGTAAACAAAAAATTCTAATATTAGAAAAAATGACAATATTATATATACTACAAATATAACCATAATTATTCCCAATAGTTTGCCCAATACAAATTGCCATCTTCTAATAGGCCTTGAAAGTATCAGATATATTGTCTTACTCTGAATCTCCTTCCTTATGGAATTTGCCCCCAGATACATAACAAGAGCAAGTCCCCATATCCCCAGAACCCAGAAGCCCATATCATAGATAACTCTAATCTTACTCCCTACAATCATCCTGGCGATTACTGGTATAATACCAATCAGAAAAATGCCAAATAGTCCTATAATAAGCTGAACGCGGTCTCTAAGGGATTCTTTCCATGTTATAGTCCCAATTGTAAATATTTGCTGCAGGTATTTAATTCTCATCCAGATCTCCGGAAATTTTACTTATTACTTCAGCCAGTTCCTCTCTTTTTGGTATAATCCAATTTATTGTAACTCTACCATTTGATACCATATTAAAGAGTTTCCTAAGATCCTCCTCTTTATAAGGGATATTAATAATATAATTGCCTTCAGAATCCTTTTCCATCTTTAATAAACTAAGTTCCGATTCAATCTCCTCCAAGTTACCTTGCTCAAAGACCCTGAGCCCTATCTCATATCCCTTTACTTCCCTGGTGAGTTCATCAATACTGCCATGCCAGAAAAGTTTACCATCTTTTATAATCGCTATCTTACTGGCTATTCTTTCAATGTCGGTTAAAATATGCGAACTAAAAAGGATGCTTTTACCCTTTTTATTTAGATCTATCAATCTTTCAATGATTCGATATCTCCAGATTGGATCAAGCCCGCTCAAAGGTTCATCAAGAAGTAATATATGAGGGTTATGAAGTAATGCCTGTGCAAATCCTACCCTCTGCAGTTGCCCCTTTGAAAGAGTAGAAAGTAATCTGTCCTCAAGTCCTATCAATCCAAATTCACTAATAACCTTATCTGACCCATACTTCAATTGTTTTCCTGTATAGCCTGAGAGCCTGCCCAATACCTCAAGCCATTCTCTCACCTTTAAAAATCCATATACATAAGGGACCTCAGTCAAAAACCCAATATCTCGCTTTACATTCGTGCTCTCGATAGGCATCCCACCTAATGAAACTTCCCCTTTTGAAGGACGAATAATTCCACATCCAAGTTTTATGGTGGTGGTCTTACCCGCACCATTTGGGCCGATAAGAGCAAGGACATCCCCCTCTTTCAATTCAAGAGATAACCCTTTTATAATCCTGACAGGCCTGAGGGAAAATCCTGTCCTTATAATATACTCAATATTATTCCATCGCAGATTCATTTTTCTTGGTAATCTTCCTAAATTTTTCTAAGATCATTCTTCTCTGTCTCGAATCCTTTATATTTTTCATGGCCTCAAGTAAGAATCTCTTTGCAAGTTCCTCTCCTCCTCCTTTTTTTGCCAATGTGGCAGATAAAGGAATAAGATACGAAGGAGATCCTTTTATCAGTCCAGCCTTATACAAAAACCGTGATGCCCCTAAATAATCATTTTTGAACTTCCACAGATAATATCCTTTATAAAACCACAGTTCCCAGGCATCTGGTATATTTCGCAATCCCTTATCAATCAAATAAAGCCCGCCCTCCACCTCACCAGCTTCCAGGGGAAGTAGCACTATACCATAAAAATACGGAAGCCTCCATTCAGGAGAAATATCAGTTATTATATCTAATAAATCAAATAAATAAGGATACTCTCTATCACTTAGTGCATGTTTTCCAAAATAATAGGTCGTTTTCATCCAGAGGAGGTCTGACAGAAGGTCAGGGTCAGCAGGGAAAAAAAGTTTCCAATAACGAGCCTTAATTGGGAGGAAAATTACCTCTTCTTCCTGTGAACTCAAACACCATGGGCATTCTGGATTTAATTTAAGAATCTTTGTTATCTTTTTTAAATAATTATACTGAATAGCTATTACTGAAAAAAATAATATTAATAGTATGAAGTATCTTATTCTTCTTTTTGTTAGCATTTTCATAAAGGGGCTTTTCCCTCAGCATCCTGAATAAGATAATCCCAGAGATATGTTAAATAGAATATTATTTAATATTGCAAATGGTTAACTTTAAGAATATTAGAGGGGAGAGCTCCATAAACCCTCCCCCTCTAAATTAGGTAATAAGAATAATGATTCAATTATTGACATGCATTGGTAGTGTTTCTAAGAGTCCTATCCTGATTCATTCTCCATATATCGGTAGCACTTCCTTTTACCCTGTGTGATAATGCTTTAGCTGTAAAACTATCTGTATCAGCATCTGTTATCGAATAAGTGTATCTTGTGCTCCCTTTTGTAGCAAAACCAAGGGCGCCAGTATCACTTGTATATGTATTGTATTCTCCATAATAT
>JALVMZ010000628.1 GCA_027032655.1 Desulfobacteraceae bacterium | reverse complement strand
CAAATATCAGCTCCCATGTCCCTTCTAAAGGCAAATTTTTGCAATTCAATAAAAATGTAGAAGTCTCTTTTTCTGTTATTGATCTTTCCAGTTCTTTAACCATTAATAAGTGCTTTATCATATCCTGTGGTGCAGTATTCAGTAAATATCTGGGAGACATGGCATCAAAATATCTCTCTAAGGTCTCATGATCTATTTTATCTTTAAGCTGTTTCTTTACCTCTGATTTTGTTCTCTCCACCCGCCGAGATGCTGAACCAGATGCAAGGTCACCATATAATAATATATGTAATATCTTAAAGAATAGATCCTGAACAAGACTGCTTATCCATGAATTCCATGCATTAGGCCCGGTTGCCTTGGCATCAGCAAAAGTTAAAAGATAAAGCATTTTGAGTCTCTCTGGAGAAGATATCTTTCTTGCACAATTGATCACAACCTTTTCATCATATATATCTCTCCTTGTTGCAGTTTGTGTAAGAAGCAGATGATTTTTTACCAGAAATACTATGTCATTGGTGCCACTCTTTTCATAATTTACTCTCTTTAATATTTTTCTCACTATTCTTGCTCCTGTAACTGAATGACTTTTTGATAACTTACCAATGTCATGAAATAGCGCAGCTATAATTAGATTTTCCTGATTTTTTAACTCATAAAATATATCAATTAGCATTATGTCATCCTGACTGTGGAGTGTTTTAAGATACTTAACCGTTTCTATACAATGTCTCCCCACAGGATATATATGATATGTATCAAACTGGACTCTATCTTTTATTTCCTTAAACTCCGGAAATAATGTCTCCAGAATGCCTGTTTCATACATGGTATCAAGGGCATTTATTGCATCAGGCCCATTTAATATATTGATAAAAGATTGAAACATATCCTGGGAAGAGATTATGCTATTATCTATCATATGGAGATGATCTTTTATATATCTTCTTGCTTTGAGTGATAAAGGTATTCTCCTGTTGGATGAGAATTCGAAAATCTTAATCATAATAAAAGGATCTTTTTGAATCCTATTGTATGACGAGAATGATAATTCTCCCTGAGTTATGGATATCCCGGGTGCTACATTATTTATAGCTTCATATGTGGTATTTCTGGTTTTTTTATTAATCTCATTAAAAAATGATTGATACAGTGATTTAATCCCGGACATTGCCATATGAAGCTCTCCAAGGAATTGTTCAACTGGCATAATTCTCCCTTTTCCTTTGTATCCCATCTTTTCAGATATGGGTATCTGATAGGTAAATGTCAGGCGATCATTTTTTCTTTGTGAGAAAAGATGGAGATGATTTCTGATAGTTAAAAGAAAATTCAGGTATCTATTCAATTCCTTAATATCTTTCTTGTGAAAGACCTCTGTTATTAAAGAAGAATTCTTATTACTTAATATCCTTGAATACCATTTTATGTAATGGTAGTCCCTGAGGCCACCTATACCCTCCTTTAAGTGAGGTTCCAGCAGGTAACTCCCATCACCGAATTTTTCTATTCTATTTGAGTATTGCCTTTCTAACCAGACCTTAAAATCATCTTGAACCTTTTTCCTGAGCTTTGAATATAGCTGATTTATAAATTTATCGTATATATCATGACTACCTAAAATAAGGCGGGAGTCAAGAAAGGAGCATAACACCTCAAAGTCATTTCTTGCAAGGGTCAGACAGTCTTTTATCGTTCTTACAGAGTATCCTACTTCAATTCCACTATCCCAGAGGGGGAATACAATATCTTTTATCATTAATTTGGTTTCTTTAGGAATCTTTTTTTCAAACAGAATAATAAAGTCAATATCAGAATAGAAACATAGCTCTTCTCTTCCATAACTCCCAATTGCTATTAGTGAGAATTTAATATCTCTTTTGAAGATGGATTTATATGAATCTTTTTGTTGAATGGCATCAATAAAGTATCTGTCAAAGATTTTAGAATACTCTTTTTGAATGTTTAATTTAGGCTGGCCTTTTTCAAACAGAGTTATTAATTTTTTTCTCTGATCTTTGAGTTCATCTAATAATCGGGACATAATTAATTGTTTATTAATAACCGGATAAGGATGGCATCTGAGTTATCAGATGGCATCTTTTCCTGTTTCTCCAGTTCTTATTCGAATTACTTCATTAATAGGGATTAAAAATATTTTACCATCACCAATCTGACCTGTAAATGCGCTACTGCATATTACATCTATCACCTCTTGAGCATGATCTTTTTCAACAACAACCTCAATCTTTATTTTAGAAACAAAATCAACCTGATATTCCGCGCCTCTGTAAACCTCTTTGTGTCCTTTCTGTCGTCCAAAACCCTTTACTTCACTTACCGTAAGACCTTTGATTCCTATCCTTGTTAAGCCCTCTTTCACATCATCAAACTTAAAGGGTTTAATTATTGCTTCAATCTTTACCATATTAATTACCCTATTGAATATTAATTAAAAAATCGCTTAAATTTTCTTTATTAAGAGATTAACATTCACTGATAAATAAGTCAAATAAATAAAGATCACATTACCCGAATCTCATATTGCATGTTCTCATTATTTCATCCCTTTTTTACAATGATTAGAAACCAGAAACCAATATATGAACATTTCCCTTTCCAATTTTTGATGATTTTTAAACTTGCGTGAGATTATCCCCCAGAATTTCTCATTATGTCTTTTTTCTATGATATGAGCCAGCTCATGGAAAATCACATATCTTATCAAATATTCAGGCAAATATTTCGCAAGGGAGTTAATTGTTAAATTCTTTGCGGGACTGATACTTGCCCATTTTGTCCTCATCATTCTGAAATAAATGTGATTCAATTCGACCCTTAACTCTTTGGCTGTTTCCCTGGTAAGAGAATGAATAAGTTTCCTGAACATTTCTTCAGATCTCATGATTAATTTCCTGTTTTCTGTACTTTCCAGGCATCCTTTTATGAAGTTAAATTGTTTGATGATCCAATTTTTATATTTATCCAGAAGAATCTCAGGCTTAGCTCCAAAAGGGAGAACAATAAGAAGTTCTCCTGTTTTGAACTCTAATCTTGGATATTTCACAGCTCTATGGGAGACTTTATATGGAATATTAAGAAGCTCCATAATTTTTCACTCTATCAATAAGTTTCTTATATAGTTCATCCATTTCTTCCAGAGTCATACTGTATTTCACTTTAAACATTCTTGTAAATCTTCTTAATTCTCTTTCCACATTTTTTTCCACGGTATGCTGATTAAACCAACCCGGAAACATATAATTTTTAAGCCTCTCTGATATATCTCTAACATCATTTAAAAACTCTTCTCCTTTGCCGAAATATTCTTCAAGAGCAAGAAGTAGAGAATATTCAAGGGGAGACATGTCCAATGTTTTTTGTCTTTCAGAAAGAGACCTAATTTCATTGATTATTGATACACCTTCTTTATATATCTTTTCATAATCTTTTGTTTTCTCCTTCCAGAGCTCAAGCAGTCTTTCAACCTTTTCTACCAGAGATTCATAAATAGGGTTCCTGTGTCTTTCAACTAAAACTAATCTATTCAATGTAAAAAGAATATTGGCAGCTTTTTCCTTTCTGTTTTTAACCTTCTCTTCAAGTGCTTTAAGGTATTTTTCGTCAAAAGTAACCAGTGGCAGGTCTTTTTCCAGCTTTTCTATCTCTGTAGTTTTATGTATAAATTTTATGGTTTTTTCGTAATATCTCTCTATATATTCTTCAACTGGAGGTTTCTGTATCACTATTTTCATATAGTATGTATAAATTGCTGAAATCCACTTATAATCTTCAAAATATTCAAGCTTAATATCGTCAGGGCCAAGGAGTTCAAAGAACTTTCTTAGATTCTTATATTTCTCAATGAATTCCTTTTCTTTTCCCTTCTCTGTTGTAAGGATCTCGCATGCCTTAATGAGTGTTTCCCTTTCATAATTTCTGGGCAATTCTTTAAGTATATCAAGAATTTCCAGAAGCATTATAACAAAATCTTCTCTAATTCCGTCTAAGCTTGTAAGTGCTTTCTTTATGTCCTCTTCATTATACATCTCAAGGGCTTTTTTAAATTCCTTGAGTATTCCTACATAATCAATTATAAGTCCTGCTTTCTTTAAATCTTTATATGGTCTATTGGTCCGCGCTACTGCCTGGAGAAGCCTGTGCTCTTTAAGTGGTTTATCAAGATACATAACTTGCAAAATTGGAGCATCAAATCCCGTCAGAAGCATATCAGTAACAATAAGTATTTTTGGATAGTCCTCTTCCTTAAATTTTTCGACTATATCCTTTCTTATATCATCTATGTCTTTATTACCATACCTTGCCCGTGTCTCCGCCATTCTGGAGGTAAGTTCCTCATTGCTTTCTCTGGCATGGTAAGTCATTACTATCTCTGAATAATCCGGGGGTAGATGTTTATCAAGTTCCTTTTTATAGATATGGCATGCTGTTCTGCTACCTGCCACCACCATAGCTTTAAACTTCCCGTCGATATTATCCATAAAATGTTCTGCTATATCCTTTGCTATTACCTTTATTCGTTCTGGATTTTGAAGAAATGCCTTTATGCTATCTAATCTTTCTTTGACCCTATCTTCTACTTCTTCTCTTATTTCCTCGGGCAGCTCTTCAAACTTCGAGGACAAGAAAGCTTCAAGCATGTCTTTCTTTAAATGAAATTCTTTAACAAGTCTTGGCTGATAGGCAATCTTTACTGTAAAGTCATCTCTTATGGAATCTATTATGAAATATCTATCAAGATAAACCTCATCTGGTGGATAGCTGAATTCCAGGTAGGTATCTCTTCCCTTTTTTGATATAGGTGTTCCTGTAAATGCAAAGGAAAAAGCATTTTTAAGAATACTCTTCATTTGACTCGCCAAAAGGCCATATTGGGTTCTATGCCCCTCATCAATGAAGACTATAACATTTTTCCTGTTTATAATTGTTTCCTTAAATCTTGTTACTTTCTCCAGTTCTTTATAAAGTTTCTTAAGCTCCTCTGGTCTGAATTTATGAATGAGTGTTATAAATATCCCTCGCTTACCTCTATAATCATCAAACTGAAGGATTTTCTTGAGTTCATCTACTGAGCCTATAATCTCTGGTTGAACAATATCTAAGGAATAAAATTCCTTATAAAGCTGATTTTCAAGCTCAATTCTATCCACAATAAAAAATATCGTGGGATTTTCAAGTTCCTCTGTATAGTAAAGTTTATTGCCTGCAAATATCATGGTAAGGGTTTTACCGCTACCCTGCCAATGCCATATAAGGCCCTTATTTTTATCTTCTTTTCCCTTTAGATTTTTAACAACTCTGTTTACTATTTTATTAGAGGCCCTGTATTGCATATATCTGGTTATTACTTTGGTAGCGTTGCCCAGTTCAATCCTGAAGAAGAGATAATTTCTGATAATATCAAGTAAACATTCTGGCAAAAGAAAAGAATGAAATATGGAATATGAAGAATGAATGTATCCTTTCCCCACATTATTTTCTCCCTCACCCATCCTCCATTCTTTTGTTTTCACCTCATCCTGCCAGGGAACAATAGGGAAATATCTTGCAGTGATCTCAGCAGCAATTCCTATCTGAATATATTTATAGAGTTCTGGAACAAGCCTTTCATAATCCTTAATCTGCCTATAAGCGGTATGCCAGCTTTCAGTCAAACTTGTTGGGTTTTTGCATTCAATATTCACCAGAGGGATACCGTTTACATAGAGTATGATGTCCGTTCTTATAGTCTCCATGCCATAATAATAAACCTGTCTTGAAACTATAAATTCGTTGTTTTCAAGGGATTGAAAATCAAAAACTTGGATATACTTTACCACCTTCTCTTTCTCAAACTTCACCGGAATACCAAACTTATAGAAGTTGAGAATACGCCTTATACCCTCAATACCTGTCCCAGCCAGTTTAAGTTCATTTAATGCCCTGTTTATTTCCTCATCACCAATGCCGGACTCTTTGTTTATCCTCTCCAATGCCCTTACGAAAACCGGGATTAGCAAAGGTTCTTCATAGCTATCTCTTTCAAGGGCATTAGCAGGGATAAATTTCCATCCTCTCTTTTCAAGTTGTTTAACAATGTAGTCTTCTACAAGATATTTTTCACTGAACATGGTTAAATCTCTTCACTAAGCAACCATTTCCATAAAGGAGTCATAAAGACCTCCATTCCTTTTATTTCAATCCTGTCTTCACTATTTCCTGTAAGAATTAATCCTTTTTTTAATCTAAATTTTTCCATACCCTCAAATTTGTAGTAATAGACTTCCTTTAATGAGTAAAAAAACTTTGGCAATTCAAAAAACATATAGGTTGCTACAAGATCTGATATCTCTTCTCTAACAATACCTGCATTAAGATAGCCTCTTTTATCATTATTGCTCCATACTGCAAATAATTCCACCAACAAAGCTCCAGTCTTTTATCAACAGAATCTCAGCAATTATTTGTTATTCTCACTCTTTCATTTTCTTAACTATTCGTCTGTTAAGTCCTATAATAGTCAGCCCCACGACCTCATTACTTTCTGGACTGACTCTTACAATAATCCCTTCTCCTATATCAATCCCCTCGGCAACTTTGGGCTCTCCAATAGAGATATAAAGCACATCTGCTTCTGCATCATAGTCCCAATTAAGATTTGATTGATGCTCTTGAAGTTTTAAGGCTTCCATATTAACCTCCTATGTGTTGATGGCTTTCTTGTAAAATATGCCGTTAGAATAAAGCCGTCATGTTCCGAAACCTCCTTGTAAATGACAATCAAAAATTTTTTTGTTAAGGGGGTTTTATTAAAAAATCTTACGGCTAGCAACTCTCCATAATCCCCTTTAAGTATATACTCCGGATTTTGAATAGTCTCTAAAATCTTATCCTTCTGATCTTTCATTTCTGGATGTCTTTTCATAATGTGTATCCAACGCTCATCAGTGAGTCTCAAAGGTATCCCATTTTTTGAATAAACTGTTATCATACCTTCACCCTTCTTTTTCCTGTCAGCAGGTCATTCATTAATCCTTTTTTCACCTTTTCCAGTCTTCCCTTTTTGTTTCTCAAAAGCTCCAGTCTTTTATCAACAGTTGAAAGAATCTCAGTGATTTTTTTCTGTTCAGGGAGAGGGGGTAGAGGAACCTTGAATTTTTGCAAGTTAGTAGCATTTATGTTTGCCTGATGAACAGCTCTTGTAGCTAAGTGTCTAATTTTATTGTTTTTAAATACCAAATAAAAAGCTAAAAAATGGGAATTGACAATTTCATGTGTTGGTTTTAAACGTATAAGGTAAGAGGCAAATACATAATTACCATTAAGAAGAAAGATTCCTGTTCTACCAACTAATTCATAACTATTTGTCCTATTGAAAAGAATATCACCTTTGTTTAATTTAAAATTATCAAAAGTTTCATCGTCTATATCAGTATACTTAATATTATCATCTATCACATAACCATTTACTATATCGTCCATTTTTACAATTGGATATTTTCCTTCTTCTTTAATTTTTACTGACAGTCCATATTGAAATACATTTATTATTTCACTCAGTCTTACCACCCCCCACTTCTTCGGTATCCTGCCAATCTCTGTATCCTTAAACTCCTTATGTCCTATACCCTTTG
Organism: Desulfobacteraceae bacterium; assembly: GCA_027032655.1. Classification (GTDB taxonomy): domain Bacteria; phylum Desulfobacterota; class DSM-4660; order Desulfatiglandales; family JALVMZ01; genus JALVMZ01. Next base: position 15,720 of record JALVMZ010000628.1, on the reverse strand, counting down.
TAAAAAGCTCCTGCATCAACCCCTTTTTAACCCGCTCGGTTTTCGCAATAGCATCATCCACTTTCTCAATTGCTTGGTCAACAGTGGAGAGAATCTCAGCGATTTTTTTCTGTTCCGGTAAAGAGGGAAGGGGTAAAGGAAATTCTTCAAAAAGTGATTTCTTTACTATCGGGCTTGTAGTTATTCCAGCCCATCTTTTAAGTACATTTTTTCTAAACTTCATTGTGTAATATACATAATGAGGATTTGCTTTTTCACCACATACTATTGAGTTAATCTGTTGATTTGTTATGCATTCTTCTGATGACATAGCAACTTCTCCAATCGATGCTATACAAGTCACCATGACAGAATCTTTAGGTATAATTCTGGCTCTTTCAATACCTCTTTCTGTAACACTTCTTTCTGTTTTATGCACATATTTATTATTGGAGAAATCAGTAGGGGTAACAAATAGATATCCTTCTCCCCAATATTCCTTGACTTTTGTTGATGGTGTTGTTCCTGTAATAACCTCGCCTATCTCACCAATCTTAACTACTTCCCAATCGCTCGGTATTATGCCGATCTCTGTTTGTTTAAAATTTTTACTTATTTTCATGGATGTAAGATTCAATATTTTTTGTTCATTCCTTTTTGCTAATTGCGCCAATTAACCCTTTAATTAAAAACACTTTATAAATAAAGATAGATATACTCCCAGTAATGTAAGCTATAAACTCTGCTATTTCAAACATTACTGATTTATAATCCCCTGAATGTCTATCCCCTGCAATATTACTTATTTCTGCCATCCCATAGATAAGACTGCTTAAACCTGATATAATTTTCTTCGCCCAGCTATCCAATTCTAGTACTTTACATACTGCTTTATGCAATTTCCCTAAATCCCCTTTAATTTTGTCGATTTCGTTTTTAGATATATTACTCTTTTTTAAGATTGTAATATACAGATTTTCAATCATGGTTCTACTTGCAGTTATCGAAGCTGCAGGAGATTCACGAATTCGGGATACTATTCTATACCAATCATTAATTAAATCAGTAAATGTTACTTCAAGATGTAAGGTTGCTATCTCATCTGTTATCGGGGTTAAGTTTAAAATACTAAAAATCCTTTTCTTAATTTCTTCTATTCTGTCTTTGGTTGGCATTGAATATTTAGAGAAAGGGGGATTATTAAGGAGATCTAACATTGATATGATCTGCTGAAGCGGCTGTAAAGAGTTTAGGCAGATTTCAAAAAAATCTTTTCTTGGTGGACGTATCCTTTCATATCCTTCTTTACTTATGGAACTATCATATTTTTTGAAAAAATTAATTATTTCGTCAAAACTAAAACCTCTCTTTGGGTTATTTCCAGCAAATTCTGTCGCTAGAAGAGTTACTAAATCTGCTCGTAATCTCCTCATTTTTTCCTCCTCGCCCTTTTTACTATTCTCCCTCTCTCATCCATAACCCCAATTCCTGTCCCTTGTGTGGCATTCATGGCGTTTTGGAGATTTTTATCATTCACGGCAAGATATCTTGCTTTACTGGATCTTTTTACCTGATTTATCCCCTGATATATCCCGCTTTTCGTGGTCTCAACCTCAATCACTCTATTATCTGTCACTATATCTATCCCTTTGTGCTTCTTGTATTCACTCCCAAACTTGTTTGCCAGATTTTCCGCTATCTGGTCATGTTTACTCTTAGCCATAACTTGCCTCCTGATTTTTTATATTTTCTCATCCTTAACATGGAATCCGATCCTTCTTGGTGGCTTTTCAGGTGATGTCATAAGCTGTTTGATGGCATCAAAGATTGCCTTTATTTCTTCATCATGTTTTTCTATCCTTCTTTCTAACTCTGCCAGCTTATAGGCAAGTTCTTTATGGGTTGAAAGAATCTCCCTCAATTTTACAAACGCCCGCATAATTGCAATATTTACCTGTATTGCCCTCTCACTCTTGAGAACGCTTGAAAGCATTGCAACACCCTGTTCTGTAAAGGCATAAGGACGAGAGCGTCTTGCACCACCCCAACTTGAAATCACAATTTGTGATTTCAAGTTTTCATATTCTTCCTTGCTTAGTTGAAACATAAAATCTTCAGGAAATCTTGCTATATTTCGCTTTACTGCCTGCACCAGCACTCTGACCTCTACCCCATAAAGTTTGGCAAGATCTGTGCTCAACATAACTTTATGACCGCGTATCAGATAGATCTTCTTCTCAATCAGTTCTACAGGTATGATTGCTTGTGATTCTCTGGATTGATTATTAATTGCCTTATTTTTACTCATAAGCCAGCTCCATGAGATATTTTTCTATCTTACTCTCAAGCACCTCCAGATCTTTATTAACTTTAAGCACCTCTTTCCACTCCTTGGCTACATCTATCTCCTCAACCTCTTCTTCAGGAAAAACATAAAGTGTAACATTCAGGTTATAATCGTTCTCTTTTATCTTTCCAATCTTTACAGCCCTTGAAAATCCATCAGAGTCTTTAAACTCCTTATATGCTTTGACTATGTTCTCTATGTGTTTATCTCCCAACCGATTGAGTTTTCTAACATCTGGATGTTTTTCAAATTCTTGACTTGCATTTACAAATAAAATTTTCCCTTTCCTTGGCTCTGGTTTATTTTTATTGAGGACAATTACTGCTCCTGGTGCTCCAGTATTATAAAAGAGTTTTTCAGGAAGAAGAATAACAGCCTCTATCAAGTCAGCATTGATTATGCTCGTTCTTATTGCCTTTTCCTTCCCGCCTCTAAAAAGGCATCCATTATCTATAACAACCCCCACTCTGCCCGTGTCATCCTTTGCTGAAGCCAGCATGTGCTCTATCCATGCCCAGTCTGCTGATTGTTTTGGTGTGAACCCGAAGTTGAATCTCTCTCTCCAGAACTCACCTTTTTTAAGAGTCTCCTCGCTATATCCATCCTGATTCCAGGGGGGATTGGCTATAACAACACTGAATTTCATTAATTTATCACCCTCTTTAAACTTGGGATAAAGCAATGTGTCTCCCAAAAAAAGTCTGCCATTTCTAATATCGTGGATATAAAGATTCATTTTAGCTAAGGCAAGGGTCTTATGATTGTATTCCTGTCCAAAGAGAAAGAGTTTGTCTGCTTCTTTTCTTCCAAAATTATTCTCTACATGCTTATAAGCGCTGATAAGCATACCTCCAGAACCACAGGCAGGATCATATACACTCTCACCTGGCTCTGGACCGACCATTTCAACAATGAGATTGATAACCTCTTTTGGAGTATAAACTTCACCCTCCTTGGCTTTCTGGGGGGCAAAGTATCTTAATATCCACTCATAAGCATCTCCAAGAATATCGGGTGATACACGATGAAGGGATTGGGCACTGAAAAGTTCAACTAATTGTCTTAAAATTTCAGCATTTTCCATATTGGTGGTGAATTGGACGAAATCTACATTCTCAAATACATCCTTAAGTCCAGGATTTCTTTCTGCCAGAATCTTCATTGCCTTAGAGAAATTTTCAGGCAATCTTGCAGGATCCTTTCTTAAGTTCTCCCATAGAAGTTCCTCAGAAATATCAAAGTCGTGATATATGGCGTTTTTTGCTTCCTTTTTTGCTTCTTCTTCAGACAATCCATCGGCAATGGCTTCATTATATGCATTCTCAAATTCCATCTCCCATTTGTCACTTATCCTCTTGTAAAAAAGAAGAACAAGAATGAAGGTATAATCTACCCTTGTTCTTATGAGGTCTGCTGCTGCTTTGAGAAGTCCTTCAAGGTTACCTCTTGTTAATCTACGACTTTCAAGTGATAGTTTCTTGGATATTATTTGTTTCTTGCTCTGGAGTTGATAAATTCTTTTTCTTGCGTCAATTGGATCAAACTCTACTTTAAGCATACCCTCTTTCCTTAATTCAGAAAGAACCACATTAATCTGTTTTTCATTGTCGTCAATTTTTTCCTTAAGAACCCGAGCTGCATCTTCTACACGGAACTGAGAGGAATGAAATGCTTCCCATAGAATCTCATATCTCTTATCAAGCCATCTTGGTATCATAAGTTTTTTTGCCTCCACCAATTAAATAAGTTTTTTAATTTATATTTATTGTATAAGTATTATGATCTTTTGTCAAGGGAAAATTATAAAATTTTAGAAAAATCGACTTTATTGTAAGTAAAGAACTTTTCTATTAAGGAAAAATCTTGGTGATTACTTTCCAGGATATAAGATTTGTTGTAATATTTTGATTGATAAATAGAATCTGGTAAAATCAGAGGACTATTAGAATGTCTTTGTATTTACTAATAAATTCTTATTATTGCCTTTAAGATTTATATTGCTCATATACTGTGAATCCTCTTTTCAAGTAATAGAATTTCATCCTTTATTCTTTCCACCTCTTTTAATATATTATTTATCCTTGATAGTGTTTGTTCGGTCTTACTGGAACTTTCCTTTTTAATATCCAATGCCTTTTGAATGGCATCTCTTATGTTCTGTTCTGTGGAATCAATCTTGAGATTAAGATCCCAGCGAAATTCCATAAAGCTTCTTTTGATGCGGTCCATAAAATCCCATCTTACCCTTCCGCAATTTTTATCAACCAGTTGAGGGAGCCTCTTTTTCATGTCTTTCAGGACCATACGGCGTGAGAATTTCCTGGGAAGTATCTTCTTGGAGAAAAAATCAAAAGCACCCTCAAGATCGAAGAATTTAGGGGGTTCTCCCAGCATATAATAGAGTGAACTATCACTTGAAATGGCCTCCTCTGTTTTAAATCTTTCAATATGTATATCAAAAAGCTCCTCTGATGCCTTTATAATCGCATCAATTATCTCATTTGTCTTTTCTGAATAACTTCTGGATACCCTTGAGTATTCCTTGTTTAGTCTTTCCTCCTCATGAATAATCCATTGATCAAATGTCCTTATTACCCCATCATGAAGCACTGATTCCATGTATTTGACATATTCAGAGATACTCTTTTGATTTTCTGATTTTCCAGCCTCTTCGAGCTCTTTCATTAGTCTTGGAATCTCACGTTCCTTTAGTCTTTCAAGATCTCTATCCAGTATATCAATTACCCTTTTTATTTCACCATCAAAGTAGTATTTTATATCCTCTCTGTCCTGTTTAATAAGCTCCATCTTTTCCTTAAAGAGCTGTATTTTTGTTTCCAGATTCTCAAGCGGTGTTGAAAGTGCCTTAATCTCAATCCGGTAACCGAACTCAATGTCAGATATTAGCCTTTTTAGGCTGTTCAATGCCGTCTGAAGGACTATTTTCCCTTTTGCTTTCATAAGAAAATCATCAATTACCTTTTCAAATTCCTCAAGCCCACTCTCTTTTAGTTGGTTAATGTTACCTGTGGTTTTTCCAACAAGTGCCATCTTTGCTGATAAAGGATAAATCTGTATTCCCTTCTGCTCGAGAGCATCTTCTATGACCTGTTTTGAAAAAGCAATAGATTCCATTCTTTCTTCCTGGCTCAGATAATCAATCTTGTTCTGGATGAAGAATATCTTTTCCACATACTCCCTGACATCCTTCAGGAATTCTATCTCTGACTGGCTTATTGGAGGATCAACGGACAGCAAAAAGACCGCTGCGTCCACCTTGGGGAGATAATTATATGTCACCTCTGTGTTGTTTTCAAAAGTGGAGCCCACTCCAGGGGTATCTATAAGATATACCCCATCTCTTAGGTATTCAGAAGGATAGGATATTTCTACCTGTTTTACACCTTTTTCATTTTTAGGATTCCCCCTCTCTGTAACATAATCCTTAATCTCTTCTCTTGGTATGATTTTTCGGGTTCCGTCCTGAAAGATAACCTCAATCTTCTCGGATTCCCCATATTTTAATATGGTCACAATGGATGTAAGTGGCACAACGGATGTGGGTAGGATTGGTTCTCCAATCAGACTATTTATAAATGTGGATTTCCCGCGTTTAAATTGACCGAGCACAACAAGATGGAATCGGTTTTCAATGAGTTTTTCCTGTATCTCGTTAAGGTTCTCTCCTACCTTGCCATTACTATTAATTATACCAATTGATTCAATGGCCTTTATTTTTTCTATTAATTCATCTCTCAGTTCCTTATAGTTACCAAGCATAATATACCTCCAATAAAAAACCCTGCCAGGCCTTCTTTATCCTGCAGGGTTTACATAAAAACCCCACCTGGCACATTTTCACAGGCAGGGTAGGTCTCTTTAAGGGCTCCTACCCCAAAAAGATTGTTTGAGGTAGAAGTCATCATCCCCTTCTGCAGAAGGGGCGGTTAACGGCAGACTTCATTGCCGGATTTATTCAAAATCGTCTATAAACAAATTATTGAATATTGTCAATATCTTTAATGCCCGTAAAAATAATCTTGGTTCATATCCCGGTTGGTTGATTATTGAGCTTAATTCTATTTATAATCAGGATTCTCGTTTTTGATTTTTTAAATTGCAATCAACGGAGGTTCGGCATGAGGAGCAATTTATATTCATGGTTTCTGTTTCGCAGCATGATAGGGGTGCCTCTCCTCTTATTTTTCGATACACCCATCTTCCTGTAAATACCAGTGCCAGAAATACAATTCCCCATGTTATCAGATGTTCCATTTTTAATCCTTCAATTTTTTCCCACAGCTCATACAGAAATTGGCCTCTGGTGGATTTTCTGCACCACACTCACAACAGCCTTCATCATGTTCGGTAATTACTTCATGTTGGTGTTCCTGCTCTGATTTTATCCCTTTCTTTGATTCATAATCTGCAATTGCCTTGCTTAAGGCTTCAGCGCCAAGATTGGAGCAATGCATCTTTTCTTTGGGAAGTCCACCCAGTGCCTCGGCAACTGCCTTTTTTGAGAGCCTTTTTGCTTCATCAAGGGTTTTCCCTTTTACAAGTTCACTTACTTTACTGGAAACTGCAATAGCAGCAACACATCCAAAAGTCTTATACTTTACATCCTCAATTTTGCCATCTTTCACTTTGATATAAAATGTCATCATATCTCCACATACTGGATTTCCTGCTTCTCCTATGCCATCAGGATTATCCATTTCACCCACATTCATTGGGTTGGTAAAATGTTTCATCACTTCTTCTGAATACATAATATATCTCCTTTTTTATTTGGTGTTATTCTTTTTCTTCCTCCATAATGGAGACATTGCCCTCAATTTCTCCACCACAGAGGGAAATTTCTCAAGCACATATTCAATATCTTCTTCAGTGTTATTGTGGTCAAATGTAAACACGATGGAGCCCTGCGCCAGTTCCGGTGGAACACCAATTGCAACAAGGACAGGAGAGGTCTTGAGTGCCTTGGATGCACATGCAGAGCCAGTGTTTACATAAATGCCTTCTGCACTCAACATAAATATCATTGCCTCCCCTTCAATGGCCTCAACACAGAAGCTCGCATGTCCTGGCAGTCTCTTTTCAGGATGACCTGTCAGTTTCACACTCTCCACTTTCTCAAGGATTCCTGATATTAGTTTATCTCTTAGCGCCTTTACATGGGGGATCTTTGCTGGTAGTTCCCTTAGGGTAATCTCTGCTGCCTTTCCCAGACCAACTATTCCTGGGACATTCTCTGTCCCACCTCGCCTCCCTTTTTCCTGAATTCCACCATGAATAAGTGGCATTATTCTTATGCCCTTTCTAAAATAAAGTGCACCGGTTCCTTTGGGTGCCCCAAGGGGTATGCCAGATAGGCTGAGCAAGTCCACTCCCAATTCCTTCACATTCACAGGGATATTCCCTACAGTGGCAACTGCATCTGTATGAAGAAACACGCCTTTCTCTTTACAAATGGCCGCTATCTCTTCAATGGGCTGTATTGTTCCAATCTCATTGTTTGCATGGTTGATGGAGACAAGCACTGTTTCTGGCCTGATTAACTCTTTTAGTCTTTCAAGATCAATAAGACCATTCTCATCCACTAGAAGGAATGTGACCTCATAATCAAATCTCTCAAAGAATCTTGCAGAATTGAGCACAGAGTGATGTTCAATTGATGATACAATGATATGATTGCCTTTTTTTCGATGGGCAAATACAATTCCTTTTATTGCTAAATTATTTGCCTCTGTTCCACCTGATGTAAAGATTATCTCTTCAGGCTCAGCACTAATGAGTTCTGCAACCTTTGCCCTTTGCTCTTCTAAGAATGCCCTTACTTTTGATCCTGCTTCATATACTGTTGAAGGATTACCATAATATTGATCAAAAAAGGGCATCATCTCATCAAGCACCTCTTTCCTTACCGGAGTGGCTGCAGCATTATCTAAATATACTTCCCTGTTCATTCTAATCTCCCCTACTTTTTCTTTTTAATATATAGCTTATAACAGTCTTCATCCTCTTCTATTCCTATAAATTCCTGTCCGCATTTGTCGCACCAAGATGGAATATCTTCAAGAGCACCATCATAATCTGTAAGTATCTCCAGCACCTGGCCCTCCTTCATACATGCCAGCTTCTCTCCTGGTTCCAGTAGATGGAGAGGACACATCCGACAAACAAGGTCAAGGGTATCATCAGCCTTAATATCCTTTACAAATTTCATGATATGCTCCTTTTATAAGATATTAATATATATCATTTAAGTATAGATTAACCATAAAATTCCGCTTGTCAACAAAGATTATCATATCTTGATGAAATTTGCATCATCCATGCTTCAAGAGATGGGTTTTGTCCCCCTGATTGCCATGAATGGAGATGAGGGGATAAAAAGGGCAATTTCTGAAAGGCCTGATCTGATTCTTCTTGATATTTTTATGCCTCAGAAAAGTGGGGGCAGCCCCTCTCCCACCGCCTGAAGGTTATATAGAGAAACCCATGAAGCCAGAAATCCTCATGAGCATGATAAAGAAGATCTTTATGGGCACATAGTCTGATAATGAAAAAAGGGGATTAAATCCCCTTTTTATTGTCCCTGGGGTGGATGATGGGGATCGAACCCACGACTCCTGGGGCCACAACCCAGTGCTCTACCGCTGAGCTACACCCACCATTCTATTTGTTTTATTTTATAGAAGATGTTTTTTTAATTCAACATGTTTTTAAGCTTATGAATACTTTTTACTCAGATCAGGGATAGGCTGATGAAAAAGTAAACAATAACCGGTTGATATTTTATGTTAATAAAAAATAGGAATCATAAATAATCCTTTATTTTTAATAAGTTAGCTCCTGTGATTATTAAATGGCATTTATCTTGCAACATAATAAAGTGATTCTCAAGTTTGCTTGAGATACAAACTCTCAAGGAGATTAAACATGGATATTACAAGAAGGGAATTTCTAAGGGCAGCAATTGGAGTTGGAATTGCATTTCAATTCCCGGGGATAAAACTCGGCACTTTAAAGGCAGAAGAGAACTCAAAAAGAGTCAACGAATTTAATTTCACTACTTCACCTGCCAGGGTAAACCTGGGAAGAGGACCTGATTTTGTTGCATGGACCTATAATGGCCAGATCCCAGGGCCTGAGATTCGAGTGAAAGAAGGGGAGATAATACGGGTATTCCTGCACAATTCACTGCCTGAAGAGACCACAATTCACTGGCATGGACTCCCTGTTCCCAATGCCATGGATGGTGTGCCCGGGGTGACTCAGGCTGGCATATCTCCTGGGAAATCCTTTATCTATGAATTTGAAGCAAGGCCAGCAGGTTCATTTATCTATCATTCCCATGTGGGATATCAACTGGATCAGGGTTTATACGGTCCACTTATAATAGAACCATCCCATAATCCTGGAGATTACGATAGGGATTATACTTTAATGCTGGAAGATTGGGTAATGCAGGATGGAGGTGGTCCTGCCACCAAGAGAAGACGAACTATGGGGATGGGGATGATGAGAAGAAGAAATTTCCACTCCTCATCAGTTCCATTAACTGAGCCAGTATATGATGGTTATGCTGTAAATGGAAGAATTTACCCTGCCATTGAGCCTCTAATTGTAAAAAAAGGTGAAAGAGTGAAACTGAGAATAATGAATCCATCATCATCCACCATATATAACCTTAGACTTGCAGGCCATATACTCACCATAACCCATGCAGATGGAAATCCCATTGAACCAATAAACACGGATGTGCTTCGAATAGGCATGGGTGAGCGTTACGATGTGGAATTCAGAGCAGATAACCCGGGGTTCTGGCTCCTTTCGGCCATGGATACAGGAGATGGGGAAAGTCAGCTTAAGGTTCCCATTCTCTATAAAGGAATCAGGGCAAAGGAACCTGTGCCTCCCAGTTTCATACCGCCTTTAAGATATGCTTCCTACTGGGATATGCGCTCAAAGATACCTTACACAGGCCCTGATAAGAGATATCCTGAGAGGGGCTACAGACAGGTATTGAGCGGGGGCATGCACTCTCCCTACTGGACCATAAATGGGAGGATATATCCCAATGCTGACAGACTCTCTGTTAAAAAAGGTGAGCTTGTTAAGCTTAGTTACTGGAATCACAGCATGATGCCACACCCCATGCACCTGCATGGACATTTTTTCAGAATCAGGAATCCTTCTATTCCAAGAGAACTGTGGATACTGAAGGATACCGTTATAGTGGATCCCATGAGAAGGTTAGAGATTGAATTTATCGCAGATAACCGAGGCAACTGGTTTCATCACTGCCACAACCTATATCATCTGGCAGCAGGCATGGCCAATATGGTGGTTTATGAAAGCAGTTAACTGATAATAATAAAAATGATTATGTGAAAGGAGGTGATACAGGTCTTAAATAAAATTTATTTATGGCAATATAAAAATTCGAGTTAATAATTAAAAATGAATTTGAACAGAACGCTAAAATTTTTTAAGGAGGAATGATAAAATGAAAAAGATTACAATTTCAGTCTTTGTATTCACAGTATTGGCCCTTTTTCTGGTATTTGGAGCTCCACTGAATGCGCAGATGATGGGTCGTGGAATGATGGGGCAGGGTGGTTATGGAACCATGGGTCCAGGTATGATGGGGCAAGGAGGTTATGGCATGATGGGGCAGGGAGGATATGGACAGTGGAATTATTGTCCGTATTGTGGAAGGCCTCTTCCGAGGAGCGGATATGGGATGGGTTATGGTATGATGATGGGACCCGGCATGATGGGACGCAGTATGATGGGCTATGGCATGATGGGTCCAGGAATGATGGGACCCGGTCAGGGAATGGCGCCTCAGTATGTGCCAGGACAGCAAAAACAGCTTACAGAAAAGGATGTAAAAGGTATTCTTGAGAATTACCTGAAAAGCACAAAAAATCCAAATCTCAAACTTGGCAAGATTAGAGATAAAGGCAATGGATTTGTGGCTGATATAGTTACAAAGAAAGAGGGCGCACTGGTGGATAAGATCTTTGTGGATAAGTCAACCGGATGGATGACCTCTGTTTATCTAAGATAATATAGAAAGGATGTAACGATTGAATGCTCTAATATGGTTCTTTGTTTTTAACTTAGTGGGAGGAGTTTGCCCTCTTGACTTTAATACCAGATACATGCCTTCTTATTTTTTCAAACAGGATATCTTACACTGCAATCAGATCATTATCATGGTAAGTGAAAGAGGGGAAAGAGATATCCAATGGTTCAGGGATAAGATGAAAATCTCTCCCAAGTATTTGGAACAGAGAGAAGGTATCCTGGGTATGTCCTGGGGGCACTTTTTTACCATGATTCTATTGTTGATTTTTGCATGAGGTGTTCTCATTGTATTCGTCTTACGATACAGACGAACAAAGAAGATATTAAAACTAATTAACCATAAATTTTCAAGCCCGAACTTCAATTTCATGAGGCTGGGCGTTTTTGCACCAAGTGTCATTTTGAACACATGGGAAGAGGTATCTCCATCTCAAAGGTTGATCACACCCTGTTCAACGGAAAACTACTGTGTAAACAGTGTCATCTGGATCCTCACAAAGGGCTTTTTGGTATTAACTGCAGGCAGTGTCATGGTATCAAGACCTGGAAAGTGGTGGGATTCAGACATCCCAGGGATGAAGAAAGAGAATGTTACAGATGCCACCGGCCACCACAATCACACCTTGATGAGCGTTTCTGGGCAGAGATTCTTGAAGGGCATACACTCTCCCAGGGTGAAGAAATCCAGCATATTCAGGTAAAAGAATGCTGGCGCTGCCACATAACCCACAGGTGGGCCCACCTGAGAATGGAGCATCTGTTTGATTAAAAGAGTTATATGTATAGAAAATAATCAGATTATCCTCAATAATGGATATTAATTATCCAGGGGTAACATATATTTTTTATTAACCAGAGCTTTAATTCCCTTATATAGATGAAATGATTTGACTGCCACAATGTGGCATATAATTTGCATTTATTAACAGTAAAGGCAATAAAGAGGAGGATATAATGAGGTTAATAATTCTTTTAGGGAGATATTTAACAGTGGTCTTTATGACCTTAATAACATTAACCTTTTCCTCTAAGTTCGTAATGGCCCAGGGCGGCTATTGGGGCATGGGTCCCGGCATGATGGGAACCTGGGGCATGGGCTGGTTCGGAGGTATATTTATGATGGTTTTTTGGATTCTAATAATTATTGCTCTTGTATTTTTCATAAGGTGGCTTGTTCGTAGCACTGAGAGCAAACAGGATAGAAGAGTTGATGAATCTCGTGCTCTCGAAATTCTAAAGGAGCGTTATGCAAGAGGTGAGATTGATACAGAGGAATTTGAGCAGAAAAAGAGGCTCCTTCTCTCCTGACATTAACATTATAAACCAGATGCCATCCAGCAGTTATCCCCAAAAGGGAACAGTTAAAAGAATCGGATCTTTTCCAGATTAATTGATAGGAAATATACTAACTAATAGAAATTATAATCATTATGGTTGAATATAATTATCATGAAATATATTCCAGAAATCAGGTAGATGGTATCGTCCTTTCGCTTCCGTTCGCTACGCCGTCCATGGCTTCGCTCACTGCTGATTTTTTTCTGATTTACATCCATGTATCAGAAAAAAATAAAGCCGCTCAAGGAAGATACCATCCACCTGATATGGTGGTAGTACTGGCAAATGTGGCTACCGGGTCTTTGTTGTAGCGAATGGCGGGAGTGAGACTTCTGAGCGGAAACAAAGACCCGGGTAGCCTCTATAAATTTAACTTAAAAATCAACTAATCTGTAGAAGAGCCAAAGAATATTATCCCATGGAAAAGGAGGAAACCAATGAAAGGACACGAACATCATCATCATGAAATCAAAACAGAGTCCTCACATCATGAATTTGTTGATCCTGTCTGTGGTATGAAAACAGCAGATCCAACAGAGTTCATGAAATATGAACATAAAGGTCAGGTCTTTTATTTTTGCAGTGATATGTGTCTCAACAAATTCAAGGAAGATCCGGAAAAATATATTCTCCCCGTTCATGAGAGGGAAGAGGAAAGGCCAGCAGAAGTTGCAGGGACAGGCATATACACATGCCCTATGCATCCTGAGGTTCGCCAGGTTGGGCCCGGTTCATGTCCCATATGTGGTATGGCTCTCGAGCCTGTCATGCCCACTGAACAGGAAGACAATGAAGAATATCTGGACATGAAAAAGAGGTTCTGGATTGGTGCAGTGCTCACACTTCCATTGGTGCTTATTGCCATGAGATATATCTTCTTTCCAGGTGGATTCTTAGAAAGATTTGCATCAGCACACACCTATCAATGGATAGAGCTGATCCTGGCTACACCGGTGGTCCTATGGGCTGGATGGCCTTTCTTTCTGAGGGGATGGCAGTCTGTGGTAAACAGAAGCCTCAACATGTTCACCCTTATAGCAATGGGCGTAGGAGTGGCGTATATTTACAGTCTAATTGCCACCTTTTTTCCATGGATATTCCCTGAGTCCCTGAGAACAGAAGAAGGAACAGTGGGGGTTTATTTTGAGGCTGCCGCTGTAATCGTGGTTCTCATACTTCTGGGTCAGGTCCTGGAGCTCAAGGCAAGAAGTCAGACAGGGGCTGCCATAAAGGCCCTTTTAGGCTTGGCGCCTAAGACGGCAAGAAAAGTCAATGAAGATGGCTCTGAGGAAGATATCCCTTTAGAGCATGTCAAAAAGGGGGACAGACTGAGGGTCAGGCCAGGTGAAAAGATACCCGTGGACGGTATTGTAATAGAAGGGAAAACCAATGTAGATGAATCCATGATAACAGGTGAACCAATTCCTGTGCCAAAAGCCCCGGGAGACAGGGTGGTTGGAGCCACTGTAAATGGGACGGGCAGTATCATTATGCAGGCTGAAAAGGTGGGCGCAGAGACACTGCTGGCCCAGATTGTAAACATGGTTGCAGAGGCCCAGCGAAGCCGTGCCCCTATCCAGAATCTGGCAGACAAAGTGGCAGGGTATTTTGTCCCTGCGGTAATAGCAATTTCGCTCATCTCTTTTACGGTATGGATACTGGTTGGTCCTGATCCCCGTCTGACCCATGCCATAATCGCTGCAGTATCTGTCCTGATTATTGCCTGCCCGTGCGCACTGGGTCTTGCCACCCCTATGTCCATTATGGTGGCAACTGGAAAAGGGGCCACAATGGGGGTGCTATTCAAAGATGCCGAAGCAATTGAACAAATGAGAAAAGTGGACACTCTGGTGGTGGATAAGACCGGAACACTGACCGAAGGGAAACCCAAGATTACCAGGATTGAGCTCTTGGGTAATCTGGATGAAAAAACAAGTCTCAGCCTTGCTGCCAGTCTTGAGCAGGGCAGCGAACATCCTCTTGGAACAGCTATCGTGCAATACGCTAAGGAATTAGGTGTTCCCCTTAGTTCACCAGAAGAATTTAAATCCCATACAGGGAAAGGAGTCTCTGCCATCATAGAAGGCCGACATGTCGCACTGGGCAACAGGGCCCTATTGGAGGAGATATCAATAGATGCAGAATCTGTTTCTGAAAGGGTATCCCAGCTTCAGGAAGAAGCAGCTACTGTAATGTATCTCTCAGTGGATGGCAGACTTGAGGCTCTAATCTGCGTTGCTGATCCAATAAAAGAGACCACTCCCAGCGCCATTGAAGAACTCCACAGAGAAGGGCTTCGGATAGTTATGCTAACTGGTGACAGTAGACATACCGCTGAGGCTGTGGCCAGAAAGCTGGACATTGACGAGGTGGTGGCAGAGGTCCTTCCTGATCAAAAGGCCAGAGTGATCCGAGAGTTGCAGGATAAGGGGCGAGTGGTGGCAATGGCAGGTGACGGAATTAATGATGCTCCAGCACTTGCACAGGCACATGTTGGCATTGCCATGGGAACTGGCACTGATGTGGCCATGGAAAGCGCCGGAGTAACTCTTATAAAAGGAGATCTTACGGGGATTGTGAGGGCAATTAAGCTGAGCAAGGCCACCATGAGAAATATTAAACAGAACCTTTTCTTCGCTTTTATTTACAATTCACTGGGTGTGCCTATAGCTGGTGGAGTGCTTTATCCATTCTTTGGTATTCTACTGAGTCCTGTAATAGCAGCAGCGGCTATGAGTTTCAGTTCAATATCAGTGGTAGGAAATTCTTTAAGGCTCAGGAGATTCAAGCTCTTAATATAATAATACATAACTGAAATTATAGATATCCCGTCTTTCAATCGCCAGTTGAAGATGCATTGGTCTATCTATCCGTTAAAGAAGAATACTTAAAGACTACTAACTAAATGCACTGTTTTATATTTACCATGATTTTTTATTTATTTATGAATCTTT
>JALVMZ010000627.1 GCA_027032655.1 Desulfobacteraceae bacterium | reverse complement strand
TATCTCTTTTCCAGCCAGAATGAGCAGGATAACCGTTATTATGCCCGTCTTTCACTGATTCCCATGCTTGAGCCAACAAATGTTCAGGATATGAAGGAGATGACAAAAGAGGCATTTGAAATATCAGAGGCCCTGGAACTGCCTGTAATTCTCAGAACCACAACAAGACTAAATCACATAAGAGGAAAGGTGACCCTGGGAGAATTAAAACCTGTGAAGACAAAGGCGGAATTTAAGAAGAACCCCTTTCACTGGGTAGCGGTCCCGGCTGTATCAAGACGCCTTCACGGGCTCCTTCTGGAACGCCACAGCAAGGCAAAGGAGATGTCTGAGAGCTCCCCTTATAACAGGATCATTGGCACAGGCAGGTGGGGTATAATCACCAATGGGGTCAGCATGAACTATGTTATGGATGCTGTAAAAGAACTGGGGATTATGGATAAGGTATCCATACTGAACTTAGGGTTCTCCTTTCCATTGCCATCTGATTTATGCCTTAAATTTCTAAATCAGGTGGATAAAGTGCTTGTGGTTGAGGAACTGGAGCCTGTCATGGAAAATGACATAAAAGCAATTGCCCAGGGTGAAGGAATAACCATTCCCATTAAGGGCAAAGGCGTGGGGAGGCTATCAAGACTATTTGAATATGACCCTGGTATGGTAAGAGAGGCAATAGCAGAGTATTTTGAAATCTCTTATGAGGCCCCAAAACCAGTTGATATATCTGATCTGCCTGAACTTCCGGGAAGACCACCAAATCTATGTCCAGGTTGCCCTCATAGGGCCACATACTATGCTGTAAAAGAGATATACGGGACTGATAGCATATATCCTTCTGATATAGGATGCTATACCCTTGGTCTTTTGCCTCCCATTTCCATGGCTGACTTTTTAATCTGCATGGGATCATCGGTCAGCTCTGCATGTGGGTTTTCCAGGGCAACGGATAAAAAGGTTGTGGCCTTTATTGGAGATTCCACATTCTTTCATTCAGGGATCACCGGACTCATTAATGCAGTCCACAACAATCACAAATTTACCTTGGTGATACTTGACAATGGAACCACTGCAATGACAGGCCATCAGCCCCATCCAGGAGTGGATACATCTCCTATGGGAGTTGAAAGGACAAGGGTTGATCTTGAAAGTGTGGTCAGGGGATGTGGGGTAAAGGATGTCCATGTGATACAACCCTTTAAGATTAAAAAGTCGCTTGAGCAGATAAGGGCATCGTTTGAATATGATGGTCTTTCAGTTATAATATCCCGTGAACTCTGTCCGCTTTTTGCTAAAGCCACCGGACAGGCAAGGAAACGAAAGGCTTTCTATGTGAATCCCAATAAATGCAAAGACCACAGGCTGTGCATAAACAGGATTGCATGCCCTGCAATGTTTATTGAAGATGGGCGTGTGGCAATAAATCCCAATCTGTGTATAGGATGTGCTGTTTGCGCACAGATATGCCCTGAAAATGCAATTGTTCCGGTAAAATCAAAATAATAGAAAAAATAAAATGTGGGGTTTTTAATATGGATACAATAAGAACGGTATTTATTGGAGTAGGTGGTCAGGGGAACCTTTTGGCATCAAGGCTTCTTGGTGAGGCAGCACTTTCAAGCGGGGTGCAGGTAACTGTAAGCGAGATTCATGGTATGGCTCAGAGGGGGGGTATTGTGGAATCAACAGTAATACTGGGTGATGTAACTAGCCCGATTGTATCGGATGGTGAGGCAGATGTGCTCATAGGATTTGAGCCTCTGGAGACCTTAAGGGCCTTAAAAAAATGCAATAAGAATACCCTTATAATCATGAATTCAGATCCCTTACCGCCTTTTACTGTGGCAATTGGCCAGGGTAACTACCCTGACATGAATGAGATAATGGATAAGATTAAATCAAAAGTGGACTCTGTTATGGTCTTTAATGGGATCAAGCTGGCAGAACAGGCAGGTAATACACTTTCTCTCAATATGGTTATGCTTGGGGCACTTATAGGATCAGGTATTACTCCCATTACCCCTGAAGTAATGAAAAAGACCATTTCGGAATCCACTAAGAAGGCATTTGTTGAGACCAATCTCCGGGCATTTGATCTGGGAATGGAGCAGGCAAAATCATTCACAAAATAATTATAGATCCCTGATATGAGAGCTCTGGAATGCCCCATGAAATGCTATCTTTTTCGATGTATTTCTGGAGTTATCTTTGAATCAAATAAATATTTCTGATAGCTTAAATATATGGATAAAGACTCAGGTTTTAATAATTTGAGAAATGACATGATAGAAGAGTTAGAGGAGATGGACTCCCGCTCCAATTATGGGGGGTCTTCCTTAGGAAACTTCCTTTCCTCCTTTAATCCTCTATGGATAGTTGTTGTTCTTGCTGGAATCATAACCATCGTGCTTATTATAATCTTTGGAAGAGGCTCAGATGAAAGTATTAAAAGACAGATATCTGAACTCAATGATAGAATATCCCGAATAGAGCAGAGACTATCAGCAATTGAGGAACTTGATGGGAGGATAACAGATATTGATCATCGCATAAAAGCTATAAATCTTTCACTTCAACAGGTGCAATCAAACATAAAAAGGCTTTCAAAAATAAGTTCCACCTCCAGAAGATCAAAGCCATCAAAAAGATACTATATTGTGAAGAAAGGAGATACCTTATTCAGTATTGCCAGAAAAAACAATATTTCTGTATCTGAACTTCTTCGTATAAATAATCTTAAAAAGGGCCAGTCAATATATCCGGGGCAGAAGCTATATTTAACGAAATAGAATCTTGTGCAA
>JALVMZ010000626.1 GCA_027032655.1 Desulfobacteraceae bacterium | reverse complement strand
CAAGAATATAGTTTGGTATTATCTTCATAGAGTACTTATCAATATTGGCTTTGAGTCTATTTAATGTGTAAAAACCACATGTTTTTTTACCTTCCAACTCCATCTTCCCGTTATCATTATCATAGAACAGAATAGAGGGTAAGTCTTTTAGTGGATATTTTTTCTGGAGTTTATAAAAATCATCCCAGCTTGTGAGATTGCCTTTTTCATCAACTCTACAGACATTTCTTACATCATATGCACAAACCTTAATCTGCGGGAATCTGTCATGCAAAACTTTAATCAAACCAGCTAAGCCTCTGCTTGGATTGGGTTGATTGAGATATTTTTCGCTTATTGATTCAGAATAAAACAGCACCATCACAGGCCTGTCTGCATTGAGGACTTCCTGCTCATAGTTGTAATCATTCACATAGACAACGCCAGTGCCTTCAAGGGTTTTTTCAACCGGCTGTCGCATGTATTGCACAAGAACTTCATCAGGAGGCATGGGATAGCTTGCATTTTGGGCTTCATTCGTTTGTTCCTGTGCAGATGCACTCCCATCATTGTTACATAAATAAATGCCAATGATTATTAGAATTACTATCAGAATTAAAACCCTTACCCTCCCATATTCCTGATATGACATCTTACCCATCATTCCCCCCTCATTTATTTAATCTTCAGGCTAAATAGCAAAAAGAATCTAATTAATCAATAATATTTAAAATTATCACATTCATATGATACTTAACCAAACCCTTCATATTGTATTCTTCATCCTGTGGATATAAGAAATAGACCTGAAATAAAAAACATTTAGATTATTTCTTAAAATACTGTTATATTATTCTAAACTGAGAGCTATGCAAAAATGATTCATATTCCATGTGTCATTCTGACGATGTCGATACAGTTATTTTAGTTATCCTGAGGGCGTCGATATAATTATTATTGTCATCCTGAGGGGATCGATATAATTATTTTCGTCATCCTGAGGGTGTCTGAAAGACACCCGAAGGATCTTGAGATGCTTCGGGCCTTAGCCCCTCAGCATGACAGATAAGGTAATTCCAGATATACACTGGAACCTGATAGAATCTTCAGTGGTGGTGATGGAGCTAAAGGTGGTAGAGGAAAGGGAGGATAAGGCCATAAGGCAGATAAAGGACAAGGGATACCACAGGAAATACACGGATAGGACCTGTTACATAGAGGGCCTTGAGTTTAACAAAACCATCAAGGAGTTATATTCCACCTGGGAGAAGGTAACAACTGTATAATTATTTAAGGATGTCCCATCTTCCGCCTTTACTGAAAAAATTTGACCACTTGTCCATTAGTGTGTATAAATACATATATGAATTCAAGGGATCTTATCAGGATTCTTAAAAAAGAGGGGTGGTATGAAGTTAGAAAATCCGGCTCACATCTTCAGTTAAAACACCCATCCAAGAAAGGTAGAGTAACTATACCACACCCCAAAAAGGATATTCCTATTAAGACTTTAAAAAGCATAGAAAAACAGGCGGGAATAAAATTAATCAGGAGGTAATTATGGCCAACTATATAGCAGTAGTTCACAGAGAACCTGAAAGTGAATATGGTGTATCTTTTCCTGATTTTCCCGGATGTATCACTGCTGGTAAGACTCTTGAAGAAGCAAAAGATATGGCAGTTGAGGCTCTCAAACTTCACATAAAAGGAATAATTGAGGATGGAGAAAAGATTCCTAAGCCTTCAAAATTTGACGATATTATCAACAGATCAGAATATTCTGATGCAGTAGCTTTTTTACTTATATCATTGCCTGATATCAAAACCAAGAGGGTCAGAGTAAATATAACAATTCCTGATGATATCCTTAAAAAGATAGATGATATTGCCAGAAAAAAAGGAATGACCAGATCATCATTCTTAACCGTCGCCGCACAAAAGGAAATAGAGGCTCAATAATCATGGCGGGCTGTCATTAAATAAATAACAGAGAGGATAAGGCGGTTCAGTATCCCAAAAAGTAGGGGGGCAGGATGGATGATTTTATAATTGTATATATGACAACAGAAAAGGAAGACCATGCAAAAGAGATATCCAGGCAGTTAGTAAGTGATAGATTGGTTGCCTGTGCACAGATTGTGGGACCAATAAGAAGTATATACCGATGGAAAGGAAAGGTTGAAGATGAAAGGGAGTGGCTCTGCATATTTAAGACAAGGAGTTCCCTTTTTGAGAGATTGAGTGCAAAAATAAAGGAACTTCATTCATACGAAGTTCCTGAGATAGTGGGAGTTCCCATAAAGCATGGGAGCACGGAATATTTGGACTGGCTGAATTGTGAGCTCCTGAAATAGATCAGACACTATCTTGCACACTCAGTGGGATCACCCTCCAGTTTATCCAGTGCATGGGAAATTGCAGGCAATACAACTGAAAGATTCTCCTCCACTGCCCTGGGACTTCCAGGCAGATTTATTATAAGGGTTCGCTTCCTCACACCTGCCATTGCCCTTGATAGCATTGCATGGGGGGTGATGGTCATTCCATATGCCCTCATTGCCTCAGCAATACCGGGGACCTCATAGTCTATTACATCCCTCATGGCCTGAGGTGTAACATCAGTTGGGCTTAAACCTGTCCCGCCTGTTGTAAATATAAGATGCAGTCCTTCCTCATCCACCCATCTTTTAAGTGTGCTGGCTATCTCATCCCTGCTGTCAGGCACCACATGAATCTTTGAGACCCTGTATCCATCTCTTTTCAGGATTTGAACAAGTATGTGATTATCCTGTCCCCCCCTCTCCCCCCTTGATGCCCTGTCAC
>JALVMZ010000625.1 GCA_027032655.1 Desulfobacteraceae bacterium | reverse complement strand
GGTTCTGGAGAAGGCACAGGACGCTGGCTACATTGTGATTCAGAGCTTTGAATGGTAATGTGAACCATCCTGACGGATTATAACCAGATTTTTTCAATCTCTCCAATCATTTCTTATCTGATTCTAAAATTATACCCTGTTTGTTATTAAACAGGATGAACTTCTCTTATGCATTAGTCAAGATATTTTTGGTGAATATTAAATACTAACATGATAATATGACTAATAATAGATAACTTTAATCCATTATAGAGGGTTTAAATGCAGTAAAGTAGGTTACTATGCTAACCAGATAGATTGTAGATAGATATTTTCGTTTTCTATCAGGAGGAGGGGGTAGTTTTTCTGGAGGTCCCAGGAGATGAAAAAGGTTAATTTATCCATAAATGTTGTTTCATCCATGCCTGATAGGGGACTGAGGGTATGGCATAGATTATCCACAGAGGTAGTAATAATCCTTTCAATGCTTAGCTGGTTATTTAAAGACTTCAATGAGTCTGATGTCCTTATCTGCTCGATTGCCTCATCCCAGTGTATGGCCTTTATCTTCTCCCTCAGGACATAGGCATTTGCCCTGTCTTTGATAATAAGAATGGGGGCATTTATCCGGATATCTCCGCTGTTAGCCTTAATAGTGGTGATAAGAGGCCTTATTGTTTCAAATATTCTGATCTTATTTTCTATATCAGGAAGCTGTCTTATCTGAATCCGCTCAAAGATGTAATCTTTTCCCCTGATGTGAAATTCCTTCAGTCTTGTGGGGTCAAAGCCTAAATTCATCAGATCTTCGATGGTGAGATTGTGTGTCTTGTTTTTATTTATATACTGCAGATATCTTGGCCTTCTGTAATCGGGCAGTTTTTCTATAAAGCGGGAGGGGGATTTTTTTATCTTTTCTGGTAATTCAAGCCACAATCCCTTATCTCCCCATACATATTCTGAATGTCCTGATATCTCTGCTGGCGGATATGATTTAATGGGTATTGCCTTTATTTCATCTTCAAGAACTATCTGCTCAAGGGAATCACCTCCTGTATAACCAACAAGCTCTGATATCCTCCTCCTGAAAGATATGAGTTTTGTGATATATCTTGTAAACATAAATCGCATTAACTCTGGATAGGACTTTGCTTCAATCTCTTTATGGAAATATGTGGTAAGTGCCCGATAGAGGCCCCTGAACTCTTCTATGGTAAGCCTCACCATAGCCTCATTATCCCTCATGTGTATTGCGGTCTGTCTTCTTTTTATATGATGAATCAGTTTCAGGACAGGGAGGTGAAGGTCTTTTTTTGATATCTGTGAGGGGATAAATATCATGAAGTTTTCGCAACCATCCGGCACACCATCTCCCAGGATGGAATCTATTGGCTCCCAGCCGTGTTTCAGGTATATATCAAATGTGGGATCTTCTTCAGGAATTATATTATCAAGCATCCCTATGGATGATTTCTGTATAAGGAAATCCCTGAACTCCTGAAGTATCCTGCTTCCCAATCCCCGTCTTCTGTAAGGTGGGGACACTTCCACATAAACCAAATAGTAACATGGAATAGGTTTCCTGAGATATATCATGTTGAGCCTTCCAAGGTTTTCGCCCTCCTCTGATATTACCTCAAAGACACTGAATCCATTTTGTGATTCTTGTGCTTTGAGCTGGTTAATCTTTGCTCCTGATACTGTTCTGTTTACAAGCTCCCATAGATCTTTAAACAGGTCTGATACAAGGGGCGAGTTCTGAGACCCCTGCCTGAGACCCTCATCAATGAGATTAATCAGTGCAATCCTTTCACCTGTTTTTATCTCTTTTAAACCCTTTTTCATTTTTATTCTGCATTTATGGAAATAAAAAAGCGGAGTGTGTGCTCCGCTTTTTTATTTCCTTTATTTATTTTATATGGCTCAGGCACACACTCAGCTCATAGCAGGCCCCCTGCTAAAGTAAAAGTAATAAAAATATGTGTGTGTGCCTATCATCACTTACACCTTTGACCGCGAACATAATTTTGTTTATATTAAAAGTCAAGAAAAAAATCAAAGGAGCATAGAATGAAGGAGTGGTCTCCCGGCAGGATATTAAGTGTATCAGGTGGTTACTGGCAGGCGTTCACCCTTCAAAATGCAGTTAAACTGGATATCTTCTCAAGTATCCCTGAGAGGGGGGCAACTCTGGAGGAGCTGTCAGAAAGACTTGACCTAAGCATCAGGGGATTGGGGGCTCTTATGAACGCTATTTGTGCCATGGGACTTCTCAAAAAGGAAGGGAAGATTTACTTTAATACCCAATGGAGTGAAAAGTTTCTTAAGAAAGAATCAGATGATTACATAGGTTATATGATAATGCACCATCACCATCTGGTTAAGGCATGGTCAAGGCTGGATGAGGCTGTAAGGACTGGAAGACCTGTTCGCTCAGGCCCCCTTGAGGATGATGAAAGGGAGAATTTCTTAATGGGGATGTTTAACAATGCAATGACCATTGCCCCTGAGGTGGCTGATGTTATTGATCTTGGTGGGAAGGAGAGCTTAATAGACCTGGGAGGGGGGCCTGGGACATATGCCATATATTTCTGTCTTAAAAATCCAGACCTCAAGGCAGTTGTCTATGATCTTCCCACCACTGAACCCTTTGCCATGAAGGTAATTGAAAGATTTGGCCTGAAGGACAGGATTTCATTTCAGGCAGGTGATTATCTGAAAGAGGACATCTCAGGGAGATATGATGTTGCATGGCTATCCCATATCATACACAGCCTGGATGAGAAGAAATCCTATTTAGTTATAAAGAAGGCAGTTGATGTCCTGAACAGTAATGGCCTTATATTTATCCATGATTTTCTCCTTGATGATACAATGACAGGGCCTCTTTTCCCTGCCCTATTTTCATTAAATATGCTCGTAAATACAGAAGGTGGCAGATCCTATTCTGCTAAGGAGGTTGAAAATATGTTAAAGGAGGCAGGTGCAAAGAAGATTGATAGGATTGATTTTGAAGGGCCGACTCAGTCCAGGATTATATGCGGGATAAAATAGTTTATTTAACAATTTCTTCTTGAGAGAAATCCCTTCTGGATATATGACCTTTTGTTTCAAATTCCCTTATCCATTCCTGCACCCTTTCTTTACCATAAGCAGACTCCCATGCGGATACAATCTCATCCACAGGAATGTCAGCATATGTTCCATGGTATTTTACATATTCCATGAATTTTTTCTTTTCCTGATTATACGGCTGGAAAAGGGCATCTTCCCTCCCGTTGAATTCCAGAGGGGGCACATTGTGTTTGATACATAGTTCTTTATTGAATGCGGGTGTTGCCTTGACCCACCTTCCATCTAAATAAAATTCCACATATCCATGATATACAAAAAGATCGGTGCCCAGATACTGAAGAAGCTGGCGGGTTGTAAGATGATTTCTAACATCAGCAAATCCTATCCTGGATGGGATTCCACATGCCCTTCCCATGGCACAAAGAAGTGAAGCCTTATAAACGCAATAGCCTCTTCTCAGTTTAAGGACATTGCTCGCCTTATAATGCTCTGGACGGTGAAATGGGACATAAGGGTCATACCAGATTCTATCTCTTACTGCATAATAGATCTTTACAGCCCTGCCTGTAAGGTCATTTTCCCCTGATATAGTCTTATTGGTAAATTCAATAATATCAGGATGGTTACTGTCTATGATGTAAGTGGGCCTGAGATATTTATCAAAGGTATTCATTTAATATAAATTCCTTTTAATGGAGTAATGATATTTTTCATCAGATTTGTAAACCAATTTATTATAAATAATCATAAGATATTTTTGTATCAGGTTTTGCAGAGGTTTTAAAAATATCATGATTAAATAAATTTCTCTTGACTTATGTAGTTATTTTATAGCTAGAATACTGAATCAGAAATAATCTTATTATAATAAAGAGAATCAAGGTGGCTGAGGAGAGAAAGATAAAAAATAAGAAAAACAAGGAATCCGGAAATAAGACCAGAAGGGTAAAGGTAAAATTTGAAGTCTATGGGGAAGAGATGCTGGAGAAGGAGGTAAAGCTAAGTGGCAACAGCGGGAGGGTGTATCTTCCCCCTGACTGGGTCGGACACCATGTAAAGATAATAAGAATTGATTAAAATGAGAGAGGTGTTTCTTTGGCTGAATTTACGATAAGAAGGATGAGATTGGATGATTATGAGGAGGTCGAGCGTATCCATCGTTCAATAATGCAAAAGGAGACCCATATAGATTACAGGGCAATGGTGGAGGAGCAATTAAGGAGACATGATGAAGCAAGTTTTGTTGCAGAGGTGGATGGAAAGATTGTGGGTTTTATGATGAGTTATACACTTTCTGGTGGGTTTGGTATTGAAAAGAGCGCATGGATTCCAATGCTGGGAGTTGATCCAAAATATATGGGACAGGGAATAGGCAAGAAACTTGCAGGAGAGATATTTGATTTTTATAAAAAGCGCGGAATAACGAATATCTATACCACTGTCAGATGGGATGCTGTTGATCTCCTTTCATTCTTCAAATTGCTGGGTTTTGACAGGAGCAATTTTATAAATCTAAGGAAAGTGCTTGATTAGTCCCGAAAGGGATATCTGAACACCAACCAGAAGATATTCCTTTTCTTTTAGCTCTGAGGAGTATTCTTTTTTATAATCCAGAAAATTGTATGCAAAACAGGGGGATAGATGAGACATGATTGTTGCTGGCATAGAGTGTGGTTCAAAATATACAAAGTCAGTAATCATGGTAGATGGCAGAATAATGGGGAAGGGTATCCAGTTAACAGGATTTGACCAGAATAAGGCCTTTAATGAGTCTCTCCATTTCGCTCTCGAAGAGGCGGGGATTTCAATGGATAGAATTGAAAGATTTGGTATTTCAGGTGTGGGAAAAGAACTGATACGACTTGATGCCATAAGGGTAAATGAGATGAAGGCCATTGCAAGGGCGGGCAGGTATTTTTCATCTTCTGCATGCATAGTGGCGGACATAGGGGCAGAGGAGGGAAGGGCGGTAAAGATAGATAAAAATGGGAATCCTGTTGATTTTGTATTAAATGAGAGATGTGCTGCTGGAACGGGGATATTCATTGAGGCCATGGCAAGGGCACTCGAACTCACTGTGGAAGAGATGGGAAGACTTGCCCTTCAGTCTGACAGGGTTATATCCATTAATGCCCAGTGTGTAATATTTGCTGAATCAGAAGTGGTGGGGCTTATTCATTCAAATACACCAAAGGAGGATATCAGCAGGGCGATTCATGATGCAATAGCAGAGAGGATTGCCTCCATGATAAGGAGAATAGGGCTCAAAGATGAACTTGTTCTGATGGGTGGGGTATCGAAAAGTCCTGGTATTTTATCCGCACTTAAGAGGGAATTGAACATGGAAAGGGTGATTATACCTGATGAGCCTGAATTCGGTATGGCAGTGGGGGCGGCTGTCTCTGTTGAGAATGGATAACACCAGGACCAAATTATCAGGAATAATTTAACGGAGAGGATGGACATGGTGGGTGAAAAGGAGTTCTGGAAATGGACTGAGTCCAGATGGGTTTCTCAGGATACTGACTGGACAGATGCAAGGTTTATCACAGCGGGGATTGATGTGGGCTCAGTTAGCTCACAGGCGGTAATTATAGCTGATGGAAAAATAATTGCCTACAGTAATATGAGAACTGGTTCCAATAGCAGTGAAAGCGCAAGAAAGTCCCTGGATTATGCTCTCTCTCAGACTGATATTCCGGAGCACAGGATTGATTACTGTGTGGGCACAGGCTATGGGAGAGTAAATGTGCCAATGGCTGATAGAACGCTTACCGAGATAGCGTGTCATGCAAGGGGGGCAAATTTCATATATGGACCTCAGGTAAGGACAGTGCTCGATGTGGGTGGTCAGGACATAAAGGCCATAGAATGCGATGAAAATGGTAAGGTGCTTAATTTTATAATGAATGACAAATGTGCAGCAGGAACGGGCAGGGGAATGGAGGTGTTTGCAGATATGCTGGGGATACCTGTTACAGAGATTGGAGATATCTCTTTTAAGGTAAAAGAGGACCCCCCAGCAGTTTCCAATACATGCGTGGTGTATGCTAAGTCAGAGGCAACAGGACTGCTGAGAAAGGGATGGAGTGTTGAAGATGTGGTGGCAGCCTACTGCAGGGCAATGGCTGAGAGGATATATTCCATTCTGGAGAAGATAACAATCAGGCCAGAGTTCGCAGTAACAGGTGGAATGGCAAAAAATAAGGGAGTGATTAACAGGCTTATTCCCCTTATAGGAATGGAGCCTGCCAGGACCAATTGGGACACCCAGATAGCAGGTGCCGTGGGAGCAGGTCTTTTTGCATATACCCTGTGTCTGAGGGGCAGAGCAAGGAGGAGGAGGATATAGGTGCTGGCAAATTATGGATACAGTGATGGATCGGGAGAGTATTTCATTACAATAGATACTGATAAGTGTGATGGGTGCGGGCAGTGCGTATCCGCATGTCATTCAGGTGTATTTGAAATTCTGGAGCAGGATCCCAATGACCCACTAAGAGAGGGACCTGTAGCCATTGTATCAGCACAGAATAGAAATAGACTCAAATATATATGTGCTTCATGTAAACCATCATCAGGAAAGGAGAAACTTCCATGTGTATCAGTGTGTAATAGAGGTGCCATATTTCACTCATGGTGAAATATCCGTGGAAACAGATTCTTATCTTTTCTGATAGATGGCAAGTATCCTTTCAATGGGGTTCTGAGTTAGAATGCTAAGACCATCAAGTCGTGGGATTATATTTTCCATTCCATAGACAATAAACACAGCACCTGGTTTTGCCCGCTCTGAGATAATGGCTCCAAATTCTTCATACATGGTAAGATAGGTATAAAATATGTCAAAGTCTTCAAATGATGCCCCTGTCCTTGTCTTAATAAGTCCATGGGTTTTTTTGCTTGTCGAATCGCCACTGAAAAGGTGTATGTTTTCCGGGGGGAGCATGAGCCCATTTCTGTTTAGATAGAGATCTAACTCAGGTCTCATTTCCTGGTATTCATCCAGAGTCCATTCATCTGTTTCTGCCCCTACTGATAGTCTGACCAGATAACTGAAAAACACATTCACCCTGCCATCACCACAGCCAAGGTCAAAGAACAGAGACTCACCCGGTATCAGGAGCTTTCGCTCCATCAGGAACGGGATCAATGAAATCAGTCTTGAAAGTGTGGACGCCCTCCGAAACCCAAGCGCTCCTATGTTTTCCTTTTTCCTTGCATCGTAAAAATCAGATACTGCTCTGATACTCCTTAGAATTTCAGGATTCAGCATGCATAATTCCCTTTTATACATCCATGAAATTAAATAAAATCCATTAATAGAGTGTTGATGTATTCATTGAGTAAAAATAGCTTCTCAAGTTCTGTGCCCTCTTTTTCCCTTAATTTGTAAAGTGTTTCGGGAGGGACACTCTGTTCAATCTTTTTGCAGATATAATTAATACATATGGTATCCCTGGCAATGAGTGAGCACCCTCTTGGGGTCAGGAAAAGGCAGCTATTCTTATTATTGGATTTTTCAGGCAGATGGGCGCCAAGCAGGAGATTTATCAGGAGCACTGTGGGAGAGTATCTTTTCTCTATTCCTTTCCCACAGCACGATCCCCCTTCTTCTTTATCACAAACGGCACAGATGCGTGATATTCCTGATAACTCAAGGTATCTTCTGGATTCAGCAATTGCCTCTCTTAGATCATTTAAAATAGTAATGAGCCGTCTGTCTGATAATAGCCTTGTTTTAAACTCAGAATATATATGTTTGCTCCACTTTATTTTCTCACCAATTGTGATTGGAGTTCCATGATGCACGCTCATTTTTTCTTTTTTGTGCCTTTCTTTTTCTTTTTATCTTCCTCTCCAAACTTTTTCAGTCCCTCTGCCAGTTCCCTCAGCTTCTGATCCACAAGATAATTTATTGTCCCTTTCGGATAAGTGCCATCAGACCTTTTCTCACCTGCCTTTTTACCGGTTAAAATCTCAATGCCCTCATCAATTGTCTTTATTGCATAGATGTGGAATTTGCCTTTTTTAACTGCTTCAATAACATCCTTTCTAAGCATTAGGTCCTTGACATTGCTCTCAGGTATCATAACGCCCTGCTTCCCATTTAATCCAGCCCTTTTACAGCAGTCAAAGAAGCCCTCTATTTTCTGATTAACACCACCAATTGCCTGTATCTCTCCCTTCTGATTTACTGAACCTGTAACCGCTATGTATTGTTTAATGGGGACTTCAGAGAGACTGGAGAGCAATGCATAAAGCTCGGTGGATGAAGCACTATCCCCATCAACTCCTGAATAGGATTGCTCAAAGGTAATACTTCCACTCATTGTAAGGGGTTTGTCCTGGGCATATTTTTTCCTTAAATAACCTGCCAGGATTAAGACTCCTTTATTGTGGGTGTTGCCAGAAAGGTCCGCCTCCCTTTCAATGTTTATGATTCCTGCCCTTCCCATGGAAGTGGATGCAG
>JALVMZ010000624.1 GCA_027032655.1 Desulfobacteraceae bacterium | reverse complement strand
AGATGAGAGCACCACTCCCTGTGTGGTTGATGCGCTCACCCCCTCAGCACCAAATCCTGTATAATAACCGGTGTAGTATCCCTTAAAACATGATATCCATGCAATAATAAGGCCAAAATTAAGGGATTTAAATATTCCCTCCCAGACATCCTTTAATTCCACATAATTAATCATCTCACCAAAATAGGTGCCAGAGCCAACACCAAGGAGCTTGCCTCCTATCAGATATCCCCCGAATATACCCACCACATCAAATATGGCAGAAAGAAGGGGTAGGCACAAAACAAAGGCAATAAAATTGGGGACCACCAGATATCTGTATGGATTCAGCCCCATAAGTTCAATCGCATCAATCTGCTCACTTATCCGCATTATTCCTATTTCAGCGGTAACAGAGGAGCCTGCCCTTCCAGTGACCATAAGTGCAGATATCACCGGGCCAAGCTCTTTAATCAAAGCAAGACCCACCATTGGCCCAAGGAATGCCTCTGATCCAAATCTGCTGAGACTGATATATCCCTGATAACCCAGCACCATCCCTGAAAATGCACCAGTAAGGAATATAACAGTTATTGACTGAAATCCTACAAACTGCATCTTTTTTAGCAATATACTAAATTTAAGCGGGGGGGTTAGTGTATATAGGATTGATTTAAAAAGGAATATGCCCATCCTTCCTATCTTTTTGACCTGCCTGATGGAGCCCCCGCCAAGCTGTCTGATGGGTTCAGCAAAATTCCATGTGGTCATTTTTCCTGTCTCTGCTTTCATTTCCTTTTGTCAGGGTGAAATATCATGAGATTTCCATTTTTACAATAAAATTTTAGTCTTAAGAATGAAAATTAAGACATGGCTCTTTAAAATATATACCTTTTGATGTATCAAGCTCAACCTTTACTCCCACTGGAAACGGTATATTACGGGCGCCATGTCCAAAGGGGAGTCCTTTTAAAACCGGTATTTTAATAATTTCAGCTATGTTGCTGATAATACTGTTTATTTCATCAACATCACCACAATCTATAAATTCTCCGAAAAGTATTGCCCGAACACATCTGAAAAAATCACTTATGATTAACTGGTGGAGCATTCTGTCCACTCTGTAAGGAGCCTCCCCCTTATCCTCAAGAAAAAGAATTACATCTTTTAAAGGTCTTATATACGGTGTGCCAATTAAGGTATTGAATGTGGAAAGATTTCCTCCCATGAGTATTCCCCGGGCCTTTCCTTCACTTATAATCATATCCGGATCGAGATCAATTGCCGGGGGTTTGCCATCCCTCAGTAAATCCATTAATGGTGGGATATTACTACCCTCTGATTTAAAAAAATCCTTCAGCACAGGGCCATGAAAGGTAACAAGTCCTGCCTTTATTAAAAAAGCATTAAGGAGTGCTGTTATGTCGCTATAACCCAGGAATATCTTTGGTCTTCTGGATATAAGCTCAAAATCAATCAACCGAAGGAGTCTGAGTGCCCCATACCCACCCCTTGCACAGAAGATGGCGGAGACCTCCTCATCCATAAACATACTGTGAAGGTCATTGAGGCGCTCCATGTCTTCACCCGCCAGATATCCTTTTTTTTTATAAATAGAGGCACCTGTTTTTACATTAAACCCCGATTTTTTAAGATAGGTAATGGCAGGATCAATTTCCTGTGGTGTAACAGGACCTGACGGTGCGATTATTCCAATACACGCCCCCGGATTCAGAACCTCTGGTTTAATCATATCATATCCCATTAAGATTTTTATCAAAGCATTTATTTATTCCATCAGGTAACTGACCTTGAGTGGTCTTTACAGGATAGGTTATCAGGAGTTTCTTTCAAAAATTATCATAAGCCCTTCAAGGGTCAAAAACTCTTCCACATGATCAATGGTATCAGTTTCCTCTGATATGAGTCCTGCAAGCCCCCCTGTTGCAATCACCAAGGGATCAGATGCCATCTCCTTTTTTATCCTCTTTACAATTCCATCCACAAGTCCAGCATAACCATAAATTATCCCTGCATTCATTGCACCTATGGTATCCTTGGCAATAATGCTCCTGGGCTTGGCAAATATCTCCACCCTGGGCAGTTTGGAGGCCTTCTGAAAGAGCGCCTCACAGGATATAATGATTCCAGGAGAGATAACCCCCCCTTCATAGGCACCATCACTGGAGACGCAGTCAAAAGTGGTGGCTGTTCCAAAATCCACCACTATAAGAGAACTCCTGTATTTGTGATAGGCGGCAACAGCATTTACTATCCTGTCTGCTCCTATCTCCTTTGGATTATCATAGTGAATGGGCATACCTGTCTTTATGCCAGGCCCTACAATCATGGGTTTTATATTGAAATATTTAAAGGATAATTCCTCAAAGGTGCTGAGAAGTGGGGGGACTACACATGATATGATGATATGCTTAATCTGCTCCCTTTTTATCTTTTTTGACGAATTAAATAGCTGATCAATCAGGATACCCAGCTCATCTGATGTAATATCGCGCTCTGTTCTTATTCGCCAGTTATAAAGTATCCTGTTGTAATCAGTTACTCCCAGCACAATGTTCGTATTACCAATGTCAATACAAAAGAGCATGGGAATGTCAACTTACACTACCTCTTTTTATGGCATCAGCAACAGCCACAGCATCTTTTGCCATCTCCACATTATGGACCCTTACAATATCTGCACCATTTAATATACCTGCAACTATTGCTGAAATTGTCCCCACATCCCTCTCTGATGGGGGTCTGCCGGTTATCTCACCTATAAAGGCCTTCCTTGAAGGCCCAATGAGAACAGGATATCCTGT
>JALVMZ010000623.1 GCA_027032655.1 Desulfobacteraceae bacterium | reverse complement strand
TACATTTGCCAGTCTTGCCCTCTCCTCCATCAACTCCACCACATCCATTGTAAGTTCATTGGGATCAACAGGTTCATATGCAGGTCTCCTTTCCTTGGAATATATGAGCATGTCCATAACAATATTGGTTATCTGATCTATATTTTTATTCATCATCTTGAGGCCCTTTTCCATAAGCTCTACATCCTGCTTGTTCAAAGCGGATTGCATTACATAGGATCCTCCCTTGAGGCCGTTCAATATATTTTTTATATAGTGGGCAAGACCAGCCACAGTCTGACCTATCAATGCCATCCGCTGTGCCTGCTCCTTTTCCTTTTGTAGTTTTAGAATCTCCCGCAGGTCCTGTATGAATACCACACTGCCCACCTCTTTCCTCTTTTCAAACAGGAGTGTCCCGGATAATCTCACAGGAATTGGCTCTCCACTTTTATTGATTAGCTCGGCTTCCATGTTTATTATCTTACCCTTTGGACCAAATTGATCGCTGTAGAAACAGGTTCTGATCTTTCTTGTCATCTCCCTTGAAAGTATCTCGATGTATGTTATTTTTCCCATTATTTCTTTTGGAGAAAATCCCAGCATCTCAGAGGCAGATCTATTGAATATTACAATTTTACCCTTTTCATCCGTAGCGATAATTCCATCTATGGAGTTTTCAATAAGGTTTCTTACAAATGTTTCACGCTTTTTCAATTCCTGGGTCATCCTGACCCGTTCTGAGAAGTCCTGATAAGTGACTATTGCCCCCTGTATCTCACCCTTTTCATCCTTAATAGGAGCCGCATTAAAATAGAGATGTGTCCCTTCAGTACCAAGATGGGGAAAATAATGTTCTGCTTCATATGCTCCTTCAACCATGGGGGATTTTCTGAGATTCATGCTTTTATATAATCTGTGAATCTCTTTGATATTTCCTTCAATAACGAGATCAGCAAGCAGAGGTCTTTTATGTGGATAAAACGGCTTCCATTGGTTATCAGTTCCTATCATCTCCCTGGCAGAAAAGCCCGTGAGCTTTTCGCATGCCTTGTTCCAGTAGGTTATCTTGTGGTTCTTATCCAGAACAAACATGGGTATGGGGGAGCCATAAATAATACCTTCTGCGTATTTTTTCTGTTTCAATATCTCTTTTTGTGATTCTCTTAACTCATATGTCCTCTTCTCCACTTCTTTTTCCAGCTCCTGTGCATACTGTTTTTGGGCATCTTCTAATTTTTTTCTGGCGGTGATGTCCCTGACCATTGCCTGGAAGATTCCTTCATCCATAATATACAGGAGACTTGCCTCAACAGGTATAATCTGACCATCTTTTCTGCAGAAATCAAACTCAACAGCCACATATACCATGGTCTTGAGATCTTCTAAGTGATCAGAGAGTATCTTTTTTGAAATTCCATGAGCCAGATCTCCCACTCTCATCTTATTTATTTCATCAAATGAGTAATTGAGCATCTTGCAAAGGCTGAGATTGCCCTCAATTATCTCTCCATTCTCTTTAAAAAATATGATTCCATCTATTGCGTCCTGAAAGAGCTTAATATATTTCTGGCGGGATTTTTCCAGTTCCTGTTCAAGCTGTTTTCTACGAGTTATATTAGTGAGTTTATAAAGATATCTTTTTACCCTGTTTTTATGGTCAAAAAAGGGGGAAAGGTATGCTTCATAATACAGGACATTTCCATCCTTTTTGATGGAGATCTCTTTTCGGGACTCATTACCCCTTTGTTCTTTAAGAAGGGATATTGGACATTCACTTGATGGACATTGCTCATTTCTATTGTAAATAAGCTCATAACATTTTTTACCCTCTATCCTGGTCCCGTCATATCCAAATTCATGAATAAAGGTATTATTTGCCCTTTCAACATCCATGTCCTTATTCAATACGAGAACCGAATCAGGGAGATGGTCAAATATGTTGGTGGTATAATCCCTTTCTGCTTTAAGCCTATTTTCCATCTCCCTTGCCATTGATATCTTTTCCTGTTCCAGCAGGATAATATCAGCAAAGAGTCTTGATACTGCCTTTATCTTTTTATTCCAATGCCCTTTTAAGGATTTTGTGCTCTCAAGCCTTGCCATTTCAGAAAATATTTCTGCTGATATCCTGTCAATGATCTTTACATTATCAAGTTTATTTTTACTGATCTCTTCTCTTATCCTGGGATCACCGGTTAATTCCACTATTATATCAAGGTCTTTGAGGTTCAATATTTCTCTAAAGTCATCTGTTATAAATATATTGGATTCCCTGGCCTTTTGAATGCATGATGGATCTGTCTCAGCAATTCCCACAATCCTGAAATTGCTCCCCCTTTTTTTGTTTTTTGAAAGGATATCCAGAATTGAAGAGCAGAAACTCCCTCCTCCAATAATTGCCACATTAAATGATGGTTTCATTTATCCAATCTTCTCCCTGATGATATTCAGTAATTTATCGGGATCAATGGGTTTTTCCACATATCCATCAGGTTTTATGTCTGATTTGTCTTTTCCGATACTCCTTTTAAGGAAGGCACCCAGATCAATACCTGTTTCCCCTGCAACTCCAGTTACCATAATAACAGGTATATTTTTTAAAGATGCATCCCTTTTTATTTCACCCAGAACTGCTATGCCGCTTCTCCTGGGCATCATAAGGTCAAGAAGAATAAGATCAGGATTTTCTGCCTTTGCCCTTGTAAGACCTTCTACCCCATCGTTTGCCTCAATGGTCTCATAGTTGTTGTCTTTTAAAAGAGTGCTTATAAATAGTATCACATCCGGGTTATCGTCTATTATAAGGACCTTTTTCCCCATATATAAACT
>JALVMZ010000622.1 GCA_027032655.1 Desulfobacteraceae bacterium | reverse complement strand
AAATCATGTGCCCAGGATGGGTCTTGATATCCTGATTAAGGCCATCTCTGTTCTTAAAAATAGATTTAATGATTTTTATGTTATAATAGGAGGAGATGGTCCGTTAAGGAAAGAGCTAATGACACTTACAAAGCGATTAGAATTAAACCCCTGGATTAGATTTGAGGGGTTTATATCTGAAGAAAAGTTGCCTTTATATTATCAAGCTGCGGATCTGTTTATATTGCCATCTAAGGAACTTGAGGGTTTTGGACTGGTTACACTGGAGTCCCTTTCATGTGGTGTTCCTGTGCTTGGAACCCCTGTTGGTGGAACCAGAGAGATACTCCTTCAAATCGATCCAGAACTTCTGTTTAAAGATCTAACTGCAAGCAGCATGGTAGATAAGATATATAAGTATTGCACCATTATAAAAGAAAAAAAAGAATCCTGGGATAAAATGTGTATTAATGTAAGAAGATTCGTAGAGGATAATTACTCATGGGATAGAAATATAGATCAGCTTGAAAGGATTCTTATACCATAACTCTTAAAAAAGGATTTAGCAGATGTGTGGTATATGTGGAAAACTTATATTCGGTGATGAAATTATCCATAAAGAGCTTCTTATCGAAATGGCAGAAGTCATCGCATACAGAGGTCCTGATGATGAAGGATATTATATAAATCATATAATCAATCCAAGGCCCATAAGTATTGGACTTGCTCACAGAAGACTTTCCATCATTGATTTATCTGATGCAGGGAAACAGCCCATGTCCAATGAAGATGGTTCAATCTGGCTAATTTATAATGGTGAAATATATAACTTCATGGAATTAAAAGAAGAACTAATAAAATCAGGACATATATTTAAAAGTAATACTGACTCTGAAGTAATCATACATCTCTACGAACAGGAAGGACTCAATTGTATCAACAGACTCAATGGGATGTTTGCCTTTGCTCTTTGGGATGAGAAAAGGGCAAGACTGTGGCTTGCAAGGGACAGAATTGGAATTAAACCACTTCTTTATTACTGGGATGGTGGTCAGTTTGTATTTGGTTCAGAAATAAAAAGTATTTTGAAAGATCCTTCAGTAAGGAGGTCATTAAACCCTGAAGCGCTTCATCTCTATCTGGCTTTCAATTACATTCCCGCCCCTCTCAGTATCTTTCAGGAGATAAAAAAATTAAAACCTGGAACTTATATAATAGTTGAAAATGGGAAATTAAGAGAATCCACTTACTGGGATGTTCAGCCTGACCCAGGCGGATACATATGCAGGGAATCCTCAAAAATATCTGATGAATTAAAAAAGGAACTCTTTGAGACGCTGAGTGATGCGGTTAAGATAAGATTAATCTCTGATGTTCCATTAGGAGCCTTTTTAAGTGGGGGCATTGACTCAAGTATTGTGGTTGCTCTTATGTCCAGGCACAGGGCTGAATCAGTAAAGACATTTTCCATAGGATTCAAGGACGATAGACTCTTTGATGAGACAGC
This sequence comes from Desulfobacteraceae bacterium, assembly GCA_027032655.1. GTDB lineage: Bacteria > Desulfobacterota > DSM-4660 > Desulfatiglandales > JALVMZ01 > JALVMZ01. The sequence continues at coordinate 1,327 of JALVMZ010000622.1, read as the reverse complement.
ATACGCAAGAGAAGTATCAAAAAGATTTAAAACAGACCATACTGAAATACTTCTTACTTATAAAGACATGTTAGATGTATTTGAAGAAGTGATTGACACATTTGATGAGCCCTTTGCTGATTCCTCTGCCATACCAACATATATAGTGAGCAGGGAGACAAAACGCTTCGTAAAGGTGGCACTATCAGGCGATGGGGGAGATGAACTGTTTGCAGGATATAGATCCTACCTGAGTGAAATCTGGCGAAAACGATACTTTATGGTTCCCGGATTTTTAAGAGAGAACATTATTGAGAAGATTATTGAATCCTTTCCTGATTCAAGGGATGTCAGAATTCTTGAATATATTCGCAGAGTAAAAAAGTTTATCAGGGCAACCAAAGGAGATTTTCCCAGTCGAATCCTCCATCTCAAAGAGATAATCCCCTATGAGGTAAGAAAAAGGATAATCAAAGATGGGTATGGTTCTAATCGGGATGACCCGGCACTTATCTGGATAAAAAAAAGACTGAGACCATGGCCCCATGACCCACTTACCACTATACTCTATATTGATCTTAAAGAATCTCTTCCAGGTGATATGTTAAATAAAGTGGACTGGATGAGTATGAAAAACTCCCTTGAGGTAAGGGTTCCTATCCTTGATCACAGGGTTGTGGAATTATCATTCAAGATTGGGGGATCAATTAAAATATACAGGGGAATTACAAAATATATCCTGAAAGAGACATTTAAAGACATACTTCCCCAGGAAATCTACAGAAGACCAAAAAGTGGATTTGAAATACCAATAAGCAGATGGTTAAAGGGAGAACTCAAATTCTTAATCAATAATTATCTTTCCAGGGAAAGAATTTGTGACCAGAATATTTTTGATTATAATATAATAACATCTCTTATTAAGAATCTCATGAGCGGGAAGACAGATACATCCTGGATGATATGGAACCTTATAGTATTTCAACACTGGTATGAGAAATACTTATAATAGAATGGAAACAATAATGCACATAATAACAAGACTGGATAGAGGTGGCTCAGCTCAGAACACACTTCTAACCTGTATTGAATTATCAAATAAATACCATATGATATTAATCAATGGGCCCAGTCTGGAATCTAACATGACGACAGAGGAGAAGACTTTCATTAATAATCAATTAAAAGAATTTAGAAGAAGAGACGGCGTTCATTACATCAACCCCTATCTTGTAAGAGACCTAAAACCACTGAGTGATCTTCATGCCCTCTTATGGCTTATAAAGGCCATCAGATATCATAATCCTTCGATTGTCCACACCCACACATCAAAGGCCGGTGCCCTTGG
>JALVMZ010000621.1 GCA_027032655.1 Desulfobacteraceae bacterium | reverse complement strand
AATTGTACCAGGTATCAACTAAACTATATACTCCCTAATTACTACTCCAACAAAATGCTGCACCTAACAGCTAATCCACTTAATATATTAATGCAAAAACCCGGTAATTAGACCTGAAAGCGGCTTTGATAAAATAGAGAAGAGGATCCGAAAAAGAGGAATAATTTTTCGGAGCTGAAAAGTGTGTAAAATGATGATGTCCAGGAAATTGCTTCAGCAATTAATAAAACCCCATCAAATCATACCTGTAATGTCAATATTAATGATAGAAGCGTTGTTATGGTCTTTGTCAAACAATGAATATGCCCGTTCAGGCACTAATAAAATCAACTAAGGAGGAAATACATGAAAATCAAATTTGAAAATAGAGCAAAGTTTATTTTATGTATGTTTCTTTTAATTATGAGCATCCTTTTTTCAAATGTCTCTTTGGAAGCTGTAGAATGTGTATTTAAAGACCCTCAGTATTCCTTTCAGTGCCTCAGGACCATGGGTTATAGCAGCACAGGAGGTGCTGACATAGGGGAGTGTTTAAGCACGGCTTATCGGATAAAGGATGGAGATAATGAAAGCTGGTATAAAGAATGGTTGGCAACAGCAAAGCGTCTTGAAAAGATGGGAGATCGATTCCTTTCCAATGGACATAAAAGAAGTGCGATGGAGGCCTATTTTCGCTCTTCCAATTATTACAGGACCGCTGAATTCTTTCTTCATACAAATCCAAATGATCCTCGAATCCTGACAACCTGGGGTAAAAGTCGGGAGTGCTTCCAGAAGGCAGCAGAACTCTCCAAAACTCCCATAAAATATGTCAGAATTCCTTTTGAAAAGACAACATTACCCGGTTATCTGTGTCTTGTGGACAATTCAGGAAAAAAAAGACCACTGCTGATTATCCATAGCGGATTTGATGGGACAGCAGAGGAGCTTTATTTTGAAATCGCACATCTTGCTGTAACACGAGGATTTAACTGTCTTTTATTTGAGGGTCCGGGGCAGGGTGAAGTTATCAGGAAACAGAAAATCCCATTTCGGCCCAATTGGGAAAGCGTGGTAACGCCTGTCGTGGACTTTGCCCTAAGGCTTCCAGAAGTGGACCCAGAACAAATAGGACTTATAGGATTTAGCATGGGTGGATATCTTGCCCCCAGGGCCGTTGCCTATGAACATCATATTAAACTATGCGTTGCTAATGGTGGAGTGTATGATTTCTATGGAAATGCCATCAAAAAGTGTCCCCCCAATATTGAGAAGATTCTCAGCAACAAAGAGGCATCAAAGGACTTTGACAGGGAGATCATGGAAAACTTGAACAAAGATGTGGATGTGGGCTGGTTTTTTGGGAACGGTATGTTTACATTTGGTGCAAAGTCTCCCAGTGAATTTCTCAGAATGCTCAAACCATATAATATGAAAGACTCAGCAGATAAGATAACGAGTATAATGCTGGTGGTTGATTCAGAGGGAGATAAAGACATGCCAGGTCAGGCCAAGCAATTATTTGATGCATTAAAATGTCCCAAGAAATACATGCTTTTCACAAAGGCACAGGGGGCTGAAGAACACTGTCAGATGGGGGCCATGATGATATCAAATGAGCGTGTTTTAAACTGGCTTGAAGATCACCTGTTGAAAAAGAAAAAATAGATATATAGGGAGAGATTTTCAAAACTCTGGAGGAAGTTATGGTAAAGAATCATGTTTCCAGGATTGGTATTGCAATACTATTTGCTGTGTGCTTTTTACCCCTGTCTGTATGCTACTGCCAGCCTGGTGCCTGGCATAATCGCTTTAGAGGAATTCACCAGAGACAGAACAACAATCCCGGTCCCATGTCACCCGATGAGATACGAAAGATTCTTGAGCAGGCTGGTGGAGAAATCGTATCCCTTCCCAATGGTTATTTTTTCTTACAGTGGTTTCCTGAAAACTGGAATTCATTAAAGATAAGGCACATAGTTATTACACTACATGGTAATGGAGGTCATGCTGAGCGTATGTTCAACCTTTGGTACAGGAATCGAAGCTCCCATGACTTTGCAATTATCGCACTGCAGTATGCTATAAGTGATGAGTATGGCAATCTGAAATTTCAGGACTCTCATGAAATTTATCAGAATCTCAGGCTGATAATTGATCATCTCAAAAAGGACCACTTTTTCAATAGTAAAACTGCATTAATCCTGCATGGTTTTTCCAGAGGATCGGCAAGGATTTTTGAACTGGCAGCTATGGACAGGGCAGCGGACGGTATGCATGCATTTTCTGCTTTTATTGCAGATTCTGGAACATCGTTTGCTGAAAATCGCGGGAGAATATCACCTTTTTTAGAGAAACTCTCTCCCGATGCATATAAGGGCGCCAGGTTCTGGCTTTACTGTGGGTCTGGGGATCGTGGTGGCCGGTTGCGTATTGGAATGCTCAAGATGAAAAAGTTCATCACTGAGCATGGTGGCAAAGTAGATAATATATTTATTTATGATACTAATAAGCATGGAATCTTCATTACCGGCGGTCCCGGGCGGGAAAGCAGGGCACTGAATACACTATTTGCCTATATTAATGGCATCAGACCCATTACTGACACTTCCAAAGAGAAAAGATAACTCAGGTGATGTTAGCCATATATGGCATTTAATTTAGTTTTGAAAAGTTCTCACAGGATTGATCTGTATTTCATGATTCCCGATGTAAGGCAGATATAGTCATCAATACTTAGCTGTTCTGCCCTCTTGTCTGGCTCTATTTCGCAATTTTTAAGCAGTATTCTTAAATTATCTATTCCAATATCAGGCATGGATGCGTTAATGGAATTTAAAATGGTCTTTCTCCTGTGGGAAAAGGCGGCCTTTATAACCCGCCTCATAACATTATCATCTGATGTCCTCCTGGAATAGGGCCTCTGAAAGTCAAGCTCTAAAACCATACCCCCAACCTTTGGGACAGGATAATAGGCCTTAGGAGGGACACTTAAAAGTGGCCTTATGGTGGCATGATACTGAATCCAGACACTAATTGCCCCATATGCCTTGGAACAGGGGGAAGCAAGTAGCCTCTTTGCAAACTCTTCCTGAAACATTAAAACTGCCTTCCCAAAAAATGTGCTATTTTTGGTAAGTCTTTCAAGGAATGGAGATGATATATTAAAGGGGAGATTTCCTATAATCTGTATAGGTGAATCAAGGGGCCTGAATCTTGTAATATTCATACTCAGGACATTACCACATATGAGGAATACATTATTTATGCTCAGTTTATTGAGCTTTTCCTTCAGGATAGATACCAGCTCTCTGTCCTTTTCTATTGCATATATCCTTTTTACCTTTCTTGAAAGTGGAATGGTAACTGCACCTGTTCCAGGCCCCACCTCAACCACAGTATCTTCGGGAGAGAAAGGGGCTCTTGCAATTATTCTATTTATTATCCTTCTATCCCTTAAAAAGTGCTGTCCCAACCTTTTTTTGGGCCTCAAATAAATCATAACCCACCATAAAATAAAATTGAATATAAAATAGCTATTAGAGATTATAAAAAGGAGGGGATTTTCTCAATGGGATATTTGGGCAGGACATCCTCTGATAAGTCAGCTCTCTCACCTTTTATTATCCTTTGATATCCTGCAAGTGCTATCATTGCTCCATTGTCTGTGCAGTATTGAGGAGAAGGCACAAAAACCTTTATTCCCTCACTCCTTGCTTCATCAGTGAGCCTTTCTCTCAATTTAGAGTTACATGCAACCCCACCTGCAAGCACTATGGTATTTATCCCTGTCTTTTTTGATGCCAGTATTGTTTTATGAACAAGCACATCAATCACCGCCTCCTGAAATGACGCAGCAATATCCTCAATCGTGATGGAATTCTGAAGGGCTTTATCTTCAAGATATCTTTTATAGTATAATGAAACAGCGGTCTTTATCCCGCTAAAGCTGAAGTCCAGGGAGTCCTTCCCCATATATGCCCTGGGGAATTTTATCACATCCCCTCTTCCATTTTCTGACAATCTCTCTATGACAGGACCACCAGGATATCCAAGACCAAGGAGTTTTGCCACCTTATCAAAGGCCTCTCCTGCTGCATCATCTAAGGTCTGGCCAAGTGTCCTGTATCTGCCATAATCCCTCACTTCAAATATGGAGGTATGTCCTCCTGATACTGTGAGTGCAATATATGGGAAAGGGGGCTCATCCTCTTCTAAAAAAATTGACAGAATATGTCCTTCTAAATGATTTACTGTCACCATCGGGATTGACATCGAATAGGAGAGGGCCTTCGCATAGTATAAACCCACAAGAAGTGATCCCATAAGGCCCGGGCCTGAAGTAACAGCAACTGCATCAATATGGTTAATGGTGATTTTGGCCCTTTTAAAGGCCTCACCTGCAACCGGCAGTATATTCCTTATATGCTCCCTTGATGCCAGCTCTGGCACAACCCCGCCAAATTGATGGTGGACCTTCAGTTGACTGTGTATCACATTGGAGAGCACCAGCTTTCCATCCTTGAGGATAGCGCATGATGTGTCATCACATGAAGTATCTATACCCAGGATATACATGACCAGTCCTTTGACTAAGCCTTCTTTGCCCTTATTTCGTCAATCTTTTGAATGAGCTTTTTGAGGTGCCCTGCCATCTGTGATGCCCGTTGATATCTTCTCTCCCTGTCCTTTTCCAGGGCCTTATCAATTATCTTTTCAATAATCCTGGGCACTTTTGGATTTATACTTCTTGGAGAGGGATGAGGCTCCTTTGAAATATGATACATCAGTGATGTTATGTCCTCTGCCTTAAAGGGTTTCTCACCTGTGAGTAATTCAAATAGAACCACTCCCAAGGAGAATATATCCGATCTTCCATCCACCTTCTTGCCTGCTATCTGCTCTGGTGACATGTATGACGGGGTTCCCAGCACCATTCCTGTTTTGGTCTTTGAAGATGAGCTTATCCTTGCAATCCCGAAATCCGTTACCTTCACCTCCATACCCTCATCCAGAAGCATGATATTGGCAGGTTTTATGTCTCGGTGGATTACCCCCTTACTGTGTGCATAATCAAGGGCATCAGCCACCTTTGATACAATCAAAAGCACATCCCTGAGAGGAAGGAGTTTATCTTTCGACACATACTCTTCAAGGGGCTTTCCCTTAAGGAATTCCATTGCAATATAGGCCAGGTCATGCTCCTCGCCCACATCATATATGGTAACGATATTGGGATGGTTGAGAAGACCTGCTGATTCTGCCTCCCTGAAGAATCTGCTTTTCATCTCCTCTGCCACATCCGGATCAAAGTCTGTAAGTCTTACGGTCTTTATTGCCACTGTCCTGTGTATCTTGGGATCGACCCCTTTATACACAACTCCCATGGCACCTCTGCCAAGCTCTTCCATCACCTCATACCTTCCTAAGGTGGGTCTTGTATCCATATCCACGAGTGTTGCCCCAATATCCCCTGGATGGGAGGATGTTCCAAAGATCATTGTGGCCTCTGCACCCTTGAGACGCGGAATTCTCTCGTCAAGGTCCATGAAGTTTTTTCCATCCTGAACAATAAGCTGGTATGTGGCAAGGGCCTTGGAAAACTGCCTCTTCCTTTCAAAATCAAGTCCCAGATTATAAAGGAGCTCTTTTGTGCCCTCCTCTTCAATGGGAAGTTTTCTAAATTTCTCAAGGGCAAGGTCAAGAAGTCCCTGCTGTTGAAAAGATAGACCAAGCATCTTATTTGTCTCAATGGAATCTGCCTCAACTTTCTCCTTTGTCTTTTCTGTGATGAGAAAGTGCTTGGACACTATGAGCACATATCCTATCAAAAGCAGAATGATCTCGGGCATTATCTTGAGCCAGATATTATAAGAGAAAAATAGAACAGTGCCTGCCCCCAGATAACCCACAAATAATCCTAATGTGCATAGGGCCCCTGTTCCTGCTCTCATACGGGGAAGAAATAAGGTGATATAGACCCCAAAAAGGAGCATAACCCCGAATTCAAGCCATCCGGTCCATGCTGGCCTTAAGTAGAATCTGTTGTGAAGGATGTTTGATACTGAATTTGCCATCAATTCAACACCTGATAGAGACCCAGATACAGGAGTTACAAATCTATCTCCTATGCCAGGTGCCACAGGTCCTATAATAATTATCTTGTCTTTAAAAAGACCTGTTCGTATCTCATTCTTATACACCTTGGAAAATGGCACCATATGAAATGCCTTACCATATGGTGCACTCCAGTTTATAAGTGTCCCTTTTATGCTGTCTTCAAAGGGGATATTAACTGACTCGGATGGGCTGAATCTAATCTCAATCCCCCTGTCAAGATTTACCTTTATATCCTTTGGTTTCAATCCCTTATAAACTCTTACTATCTCAAGGGCAAAGGATGGATAAAATATATCCTTCTGATATCCTATCACATGGACCTGTCTCCTTATATAACCATCTGTGTCAGGAAAGAGATTGATATGTCCTATACCAGCGCATACATCAGCAAGGGGGGCAAGGATGGGTTTGAGTTTTGAGACCCATATTAATGATGCGAGATTCAATTCATCTTTATTATATACCTTCTTTAAGCTGAACCTATTTATGAAGTCAGGATACTTTATGTCTCTACCTGTGCTAAGGGTATCAAAATAGATGGGGAGGATAACATTACCCGCATTTCTTACGGCATTTATTAGTTTTCCGTCATTATCCAGCTCTTCCTGGGCAGTGGCCAGTTTTTTATAGAATTGAAGTCCAGGGCCTTCCTGGGCAAGTTTGAGATATTCATAGTCCTTCATGAGCTTTTTTATCATCTTCAGCCCAGCGCTCTCTTCTGGCTCTGTAAACAGGATGTTTAGTGCTATTACCCTTGCACCAGCAGAGGAAAGATTATTTATGGCAGTTGCAATGATGTTTCTGGGCCAGGGGAATCTTCCAAACTCAGCAATATCATCATCCGTGATCACAACAAGTTCTATATCCGGGTCTCTGGCATCGGATGCCTTGATCTCAGCTCTAAGGTCAAAGGTCTTCATCTCTATGGAGTTTGTAAAATCCATAATACCGGTGATAGTGATAAAAAGAAAAAACAGGGAAACAATTGCACCGGTAAGCCATTCAGGAATGCCTTTCCTTATTTTCATAAAAGAGATACTCCTTTTATTTTACCTCTTTTTCATAGAACTGGAATTTGTATCCACCTATCTCAATGGTGTCAAAGTCCTTAAGGGGAACACTCCCTTTTACCACCTTACCATTTACTTTGAGCTTGCTCATTCCTCCTATGAATGTTATCGCATAACCTGAAGGTCTCTTACTTATGGTAGCAGCGGTCTGTCCAATAAGCATGCCTGAAAGCTTTATGTCACATGTATCTGACTTACCTATTTTGGTAAGCTTCTTCTTCAACTCTATCTCGCCAAGACCAGAATTATCGATGAAATTCACAACCCCTATCTTTTCAGGTTCAGTGGCTGCCTTTCTGTCTCCTGCCAGTAAGTCCTTCTGTCTGGCAGAGTCAAGTATCACTGTCTTCTCAAAGTCAGCCTCCTTTTCCTTTTCGGGTGCCTTCGCCTTCTCAGGTGCCACAAACAGAATAATATGCTTTCCAATCATGATGTTATCGCCGTGTTTCAATTTATGTGACACTATCTTCTGCCTGTTTATAAATGTCCCATTGGTGCTCTGGAGGTCTGTTATGATAAAATCATCACCAACCTTATCTATTTTGGCGTGATAACCGGAGACAGCTAAATTATCAATTACTATGGTGTTATCCTGATTTCTCCCAATGGTGATGCTATCCCCTGTTATAGGGTATTCGCCGATAATCTTTTTCTTAAATGTTAAAATGCATTTTGCCATAATTATCCTCCCCTGATTTATCAATTATCATCTACCCTTAAGGATTGCCCCTATCCTGCCTAATATCCTTTTTAAAACCCCCTTCTTTGAAGCCTCGTTTGGGATAAATACAGATACAATAGTGGTGTTGTCATGTCCTCCTCTTTCAAGGGCAAGATCAAGCAGGTTTCTGCAGACCTCTTCAGGCCCTGATGCCCTGAGTGTATAGTCCCTGATCTCTTCATCCTGGACAAGGTCAGTTAAACCATCAGAGCAGAGCACAAAGCGATCCCCTGGCAAAGAATCTATCTCAAACACATCTGGAATAACATCTTTCTCAGAGCCGAGATTCCTTGTAAGAACATGCTTGTAGGGGAAATCATCCACCTCTTCAGGTCTCATTAACCCCCTTGCCAGCCTCTCTTCCACCAGTGTATGGTCTCTTGAGAGTCTCTCTATTATTCCTTCCCTTATAAGATATACCCTGCTATCTCCCACATTGGCTGATACTATCTCATCTTTATCTACCACAAGCACTCCAACAGTGGTCCCCATGCCCCTGTATTCATCATGTTCATTGCTCATCTCATATATGACGCTGTTTGCAAGGCGGATACTGCTCAGGATATAATTGCCTTTAAGAGAAAGGGTATCATCTGGCTCGCCATATAGATCTTCTGCCCTTGCCCGTGCATTTATCCAGTCAGAGAAGCTCTTCTTAA
>JALVMZ010000620.1 GCA_027032655.1 Desulfobacteraceae bacterium | reverse complement strand
CTTTGCCTATCTCCTCGATGATGGCTCCACCAGCAGTGGTAACTGGCTTTACTGCAATTCTTATACCAACAAAGGAAACATGTCTGCAAGGAGAAGTAAAAAGGATACTACAGGTATAGGACTTTATCCTGAATGGGCGTGGTGCTGGCCGGTCAACAGACGAATTATATATAATAGGGCTTCGGTTGATAAATATGGCAGGCCATGGGATACTGAACATCCAGTTATAAAATGGGATCCCAGTGCAAAAGGAGGTAAAGGCGGATGGGTAGGAGATGTCCCGGATGGTGGATGGTCGCCTATGCTTAAGCCCGATGGGACTCCAAACCCAAAGACAAAATACCCATTTATTATGAAGCCAGAAGGACATGCCCATATCTTTGGCCCTGGAAGGGCAGACGGTCCATTCCCAGAACACTATGAACCCATGGAATGTCCTGTGGAAAAGAATCTCCTATCCAGTCAGTTAATCAACCCAACCGCTCCAAAATATGGCACAGATATGGATGTGTATAGAACATGTGATCCGAGGTATCCAATAGTAGCTACAACCTATAGGTTATCTGAGCACTGGCAGACAGGTGTCATGACAAGATGGCAACCATGGCTCCTTGAGACCCAGCCACAACTATTTGTGGAAATGAGTCATGAGCTGGCAAAAATGAAAGGTATCAAGAATGGAGAAATGGTGATTGTGGAATCTCCAAGGGGTTCTGTCAAAGCAGTTGCCCTGGTCACACATCGATTCCGTCCGTTCAAGGTTGAAGGAAATGTGATTCACCAGGTGGGGTTACCCTGGCACTATGGATGGGTATATCCCAAAGATGGAGGTGATTCAGCTAACATCCTTACGCCTTCCACAGGGGACCCAAATACCAGGATACCTGAAACCAAGGCCTTTATGGTCAACATCAGAAAGATGTAGAAAGGGGGGTATTAACAATGACGGGAAAGGCATTTTTTATTGATACCACGGTATGCACAGGGTGTCGTGGCTGTCAGATAGCATGCAAGCAGTGGAACCAGTTACCTGGAACCAAGACCAAAAACAGGGGAACCTATCAGAACCCTGAAGACCTCTCTTTCTACACCTATAAACTGGTTAGGTTTAAAGAGTATCTGGGTCCTGATGGTAAACCTGTATGGTATTTTTTCCAGGATCAATGCAGGCACTGCTTAGAACCACCCTGTAAAGAGACCGCTGATGAATCTGTTCCAGGTGGAATTATTATTGATGGCGAGACAGGAGCAGTCCTTTATACAGATAAATTGAAAAAAGCGAATGCCAAAGATATTATAGAGGCCTGTCCGTTCAATATCCCAAGGGTTCAAAAAGGGACAGGCTTTATGGCCAAATGCACCATGTGTGTGGAGAGGGTTCACAATGGCCTTCTTCCTGCATGCGTAAAGACCTGTCCCACAGGTGCCATGAACTTTGGAGACAGGGACAAGATGATTTCACTTGCCAAAAAACGACTTAGCGAAGCCAAAAAAGATTTTCCTTCCGCAACGCTTACCAACATAGAAGATGTGAGAGTGTTTTATCTGCTAAAGGATGAACCATCCAAATACTATCAGTTCGCAAGCATAGAGAGATCTCCTGAACTTATGGATCGAAAGATGGCTATGAAACATATTGCAGGATCTATTAAGAAGCTGGCACTTAACCTGAACCCCATCAATATTAATAATGCTTAGCGTATTAATATGATTTAATTTAATAGGGCATCTCACTAAAAGAGATGCCCTGTTATTTTAACTCTGGAGATATAATAAGATGAAATATGAATCACTTTTACAGGCAAAAAGATTAATAACAAAAAGACCATATGCAAAAGATGCTATATATTCATTTATTGAAATACAAACAGCTCTTCATGATATAGAACTAAAAGATATTGAATTTAATTTAAATGAAGAAGTAGAAAAGATGAAAAGGTCTGAGGGCTTTCCTGTTTTCTCCACCAGCAATCTCCCTTTTCCAATTAGCGAGGCATATCCACTTCTAAGTCGAATTGTGGAAGAGCTCATCAAAAAAGACAGGAATGACAGAGATTCCCTTGAAAGATTAAAAAAGCTTATTGAAGATGATCCCTCATTTATAGAACAATTATACCATTCAGTTCTGAACAACAAAGAATCTGAAAACCGCTATCTTTCGGAAAAAATTGGGTTAGAGCCATCTGTAATCGAATTTATTATAAAAATGAGCATAAAGCCATTATTGTATCAGTTAAGAGATCGTTTAGCTTCAGAAATAAAGGAACAACAATGGGAGTATGGTTATTGTCCAATTTGTGGGTCCGAGCCCATGATGGGATATTTGGATGAGGACGGTAAGAGGTATCTTCATTGCTCTTTGTGTGATTATGAATGGAGATTCCCCCGGATAACCTGTCCATTTTGCAATAATCAAGATAGTGCATCTATGGGATATATTTTCAGTGAAGAAGATGATGGAATAAGAATAGATTTCTGCAGAAAATGCAATAGGTATATAAAGACCATTGATAAAAGAATATATTCAGACCCCTGCAAAATAGAACTTGAATATATTGCTACCATATATCTGGATATCCTTGCTCAAAAAGAGGGCTTTAAATAGATTCTGACATTAAAATTATATTATTAATTTGAAAAAATATGTTGACAAAAATAAATTTTTGAATTTTAAAAGGGGAGATTGGAAAGAAATAATTGTTGGATGAACCACTATTTAGCATCAGGAGGTGCCTATGAGGGAGGAAAGAGATTTTTATGGGAGGCTGGCTGAAAAGGGGATATCACGAAGAGACTTCATGAAGTTCTGTGGTATG
>JALVMZ010000619.1 GCA_027032655.1 Desulfobacteraceae bacterium | reverse complement strand
TCACGAAAATATCTGTAATTTGGTGCCTGATAAAACCGCGAAATGTTGATACCATCCACCTGTTATGGTGATAGTAATTGTGAATGAAGGCTACCGGGTCTTTGTTGTAGCGAATGGCGGGATGGGAGACCTCTGAGCGGAACCAAAGACCCGGGTAGCCTCTATTTTAATCCTTTTTTATTTGACATCCATGATATAAGAAAATATTTAATAAATCTTCATTAAATAAAAGATGAGGTTTTAAATTAAATGAGTAAAAAATCTCAAGAAAGACTTATTGAATCAGTTATTGAAATGGGCATTTGTGTTAAATGTGGAGCGTGCTCAGGTTATTGCCCCTATATGAAATATTATGATGGAAGGGTGATAATAGTCGATAGATGCAACCTTGAGAATGGTAGATGTGAACTGGTATGTCCAATGCTGTCCTTAGGTGATCTGGCTGTGGATGAAGAAAGGCCCATTGGTGATTACAGAGATATACTGATTGCCAGGGCCAGGGATGAATCCATAAGGGGAAATGCCCAGTATGGGGGTGTGGTATCAGCTTTACTGGTTTATCTTCTTGAAAAAGGCCTGGTTAAATCCGCTGTTCTTACCACAAAGGGTGATAACTTATCTCCCAAGGGGATTCTTGTAAAACAGAGAGATGGAGTCATTGATTGTTCAGGTTCAAGATATAGTGCATCAGGTGCGCTTGAATGTCTGAATATGGCAATAAAGGATGGGGAAAAGGGGATATCTGTTGTGGGGTTACCATGCCAGATGAAGGCAATAGATGGAATTAGAGCAACTCATGATGCATGGGATGAGAAGAATCTGTCTCTTAAAATCGGGCTGTTTTGCACATGGGCACTTGATTACAGGAATTTTCATTCATTTTTAGTGGAGAAACTGGGAATAGCTGAGCAGATAATGGGATTTGACATAACTCCACCCCCTGAGCAGATATTCAAGGTATTTGTTCAAGGCAGGGGCATAGATATCCCCCTTGATGAGGTTCGTCCCTTTGTCCAATCGGGGTGCAATCTCTGTGATGATATGACATCAGAAAGAGCTGATATATCTGTGGGGGCAGTGGAGGGAAAAGAGGGATGGAATACGGTTATAATAAGAACAGATAAAGGGGCAGAAGTGATGGATATGGCAATAAAAGACGGAATACTTGAAACAGATGAGATGCCTGAGGATAAGTTCTCTCATCTAAGAGAGGCATCTTTGAATAAAAAGATCAGGGCAGAAAATAATCGGAACCAAATGGGGAAGAGATGAAAGATATAAGCATCAGAAAAGGTGGCATTACCATACTCTTTCAGGGAAATGAGGCCATTGCAAGGGGGGCCCTTGAAGCGGGTGTCAGGTTCTGTGCATCATATCCTGGGAATCCTTCATCAGAGATAATGGAGACCTTGATTGATGCATCAAAACAGCTCCCTATTTATGTGGAGTGGTCAGTTAATGAAAAGGTGGCTCTTGAAGCAGCAACTGCTGCATCTTTTTCAGGGCTGAGGGCACTTGTCAGCATGAAACAGAATGGGGTAAATGTGGTATCTGATTTCCTCACAAACCTTACACTTTCAGGCATAAAGGCAGGGCTCGTGCTTGTTGCGTGCGATGACCCAGGGGGTATTTCAAGCACCAATGAAGAGGATTCAAGGTGGTTTTCAAAACTATCTGACATACCCCTCCTTGAACCTGCAACGCCTCAGGAGGCTCTTGAAATAACTAAATGGGCATTTGAGCTTTCAGAAGAAATAAAGAATGTTGTCATTGTAAGGAGCGTATCAAGACTGTCTCACACAAGGGCAGATGTTAGGATAAATGACCTGCCTGATGTGGAGGCCAAACCTTACTTTGACACAAAGAGCCCTTTTCATACATTTCCAGTATTACTTAAACACCAAAAGAGACACGATGGGCTTAAAAAGGCTGAAACCCTATTTGAAAATTCAAAGTTTAATATTTACCAGGGACCTGATAACCCTGAACTTTTAATCATAACATCCGGCACTTCCTGGACATATGCCCTTGAAGCCATAGAAATTTTAGGAATTCAGGATAGGACCGGAATACTCAAACTCGGAACAACATGGCCGGTGCCAAAAACTCTTTTAAAAGAACATATTAAAAGCAGCAAAAAAGTATTATTCCTGGAAGATGTGGATCCATTTATTGAAGAGAGTGTTATGGCAATTGCATCTGGCATGGGAGATGAGATTGGGCCAAAAGAATTTCTGGGTAAATTATCAGGACATCTCCCTGGATGGGGAGAACAGAGTCCTGAAAGGGTTATACAAGCCCTGGGTAATATATTTGATTTAAGATGGGAAAATACTCAATTCAGGGAGAGCATAGAGGATGAAACCAGAGATATGATTCCATTCAGGGAATTCGGATTCTGCCCCGGTTGTCCTCACCGTGGTTCAATGTATGCCATAAAGACTGCACTATCCTGTTTTGGCGGGGATGGATTTGTATCAGGCGATATAGGTTGCTATACAATGGCAATATGGCCTACAGGGTTTAATCAGGTAAAATCAGTCCATGCCATGGGATCAGGAGCAGGACTTGCCTGTGGATATGGAAAGCTTGATATGTTTGGATTTAGTCAACCTGTTATAACGGTGTGTGGTGATTCAACCTTTTATCACGCTTCTGTGCCTGCTCTGATAAATGCCAAGTTTAATAAATCAGACATGTTTATGGTGGTGCTGGACAATAGTGCCACTGCAATGACAGGTTTTCAACCTCACCCCGGAACAGGCATAACAGCAATGGGAAAGGCTACGGACCGGTTGGATGTGGAGGATGTATGCAGAGGACTTGGCATTCATGTGGAAATCGGTGATCCATATAATTTAAAAGAATCTGCGGATCAGATATACCAGCTTCTCAAGAAAAAGGGACCACGGGTGCTGATTATGCGCAGGAAATGTGCCCTTGTTCAGGGTAGAGAAGGGGGGTTCCCTTATAAAATGGAGGTGAACCAGGAACAATGCAGGGGTGAGGAGTGTGGATGTAATCGTTATTGCACCCGGATTTTCAGGTGCCCGGGACTCATATGGGATAAAGAAAGCCAGAGAGCCAAAATTGATGAGGTGATATGTGTTGGATGTGGCATATGCGCGGATATATGTCCCCAGGGTGCAATTAAAAGATTAGAGATAAAAACATAAATGGAAGGGAAATGATGATACCTCTTAATCTGATAATTACGGGTGTGGGTGGTCAGGGTAATGTCCTTGCATCTCAGATAATTGGAAGGGCCAGTGTAAAAAAGGGTCTTAAAGTTACAATTGGAGAGACATTTGGACTATCTCAGAGGGGAGGCCCTGTAATGAGCCATGTGAGGATTTATGAGAGAGGTCTTAGGGGTCCCCTTACTCCTCCCAATGGAGCTGACATTATAATGGGTCTTGAACCACTTGAAACCCTGAGAGTAATAAGAGAGTTTGGAAATCCTGATACCATCTATTTAGTAAATAACAGGCCTATTCACCCTTTAAATGTAATAGCAGGGGATGTTGAATATCCTGATACTGAAAAGATAAAGGATGTCATAAAAAGGTCATGTGGGAAATTGTTCTGGCTTGATGCCACCTCAAAGGCAATGGAAATGGGAAGTGCCATAATAATGAACACAATAATGCTGGGGGCAATTTCAGAACTTGAGGAATTTCCTTTAAACAAAGAGGAGATAGGAGAGACATTGCAGGAGCTTCTCCCACAAAAGGCCCTGGAGATAAATTTCAAAGCACTTGAAATAGGAGGTTCATTGGTAAGAGACTATGAAGATTGATCTTCATATACATTCAAAGGATGGCTCAGATGGCAGGATGGAGCTGGAGGATATATTCAATGAAGCATTAAAAAGGGGTATAAGGCTCCTTTCGATAACAGACCATGATTCACTGGATGCGCAGGAAAAGGCCGTTTTGCTGGCAAAAAGATATAATATAAAATATATAAGTGGTCTTGAGTTAAACATATCCTTCAAACCTACTGAGATGGACAACAAAAAAGCCGCATCCCTTGACCTTCTTGTTTATGGATATGACCCCAAGGACAGTAAACTTAACAATAAGATAAATGAGTTGAGGGCATACAGAAGAAAAAGGGCCATGCAAATAATAGAAAAACTAAACAGGGTGCTGGAGGAAGAATCCATCCCACCCCTGACTAAGGATGATATATCTGCCATTGAGCAGAGCGTGAATGGTTCATTTGGAAGACCTCACATCGCAAATTATTTAATAAAATTGGGCATTGTATCTGACAAAAGAGAGGCATTTGATAAATATTTAAAGAGATGTAATGTGCCCAAACTACCCCTTTCTCTTGAAGAGGCATCTTCAATTGCAAGGGGGGCAGGCGGAAAATTATTCCTTGCACATCCGAATGATCCAAGCGGCACATCCCTCATAGCCTTTACTGATTCAATTCCTGAACAACAGACGATTATAGAGAAATATATGCTGGAATATCTTGATGGAATTGAATGCTGGCATTCAAGACACACACCTGAGGCCATATCATCATACCTTGCCTTTTCAAAAAGGCATGGACTTATGGTATCAGGTGGGTCAGATTGTCACCAGGACCCTGTAATTATGGGCACCGTTGATGTCCCTCTGGAAGTGGCTCAACAGTTTGGAATTCAATTATAGGTTACAATCTTTTTCTTAATTGATTGGCAGCAGTGAGTAATGGGTCCCAAACCGGGCCAAAAGGTGGTGCATATGCCAGGTCGCACTGATAAAAATCCTCAACACTCATTTTTGCATGTAAGGCAACAGCAACAGCATTAATCCTGTGAGCCACGCCTTCGCTCCCTACCATCTGGGCTCCCAGCAATCTTCCGGTGCTTTTGTCTCCTGTCATGGATACATGGATGGTTGTGGAACCTGGATGGGCATGGGCCCTGCTCCTGCTTTTGATTACAATTTCAACAGGATCAAATCCAGATTCCTTAGCCTCTCTGGGATTTAGACCTGTCCTGGCAATCTGAAGATCAAATACCTTGAATACTGCAGTTCCTGCTACTCCTTCCAGTTCCACCTTGCTTCCAAGGACATTATCAGCAACTGCCCATCCAGCCCTGTTTGCCCTGAGGGCAAGGGGGTTCCATACCTTTTTCCCTGAAACCACATGAAATGCATCCGCACAGTCCCCTGCAGAAAATATCTCAGGATCAGATGTCTTCAGTTGTCTGTCAACTGCAATAGCCTTTTGAGGACCAAGTTCCAGGCCTGCATCTTCCGCAATCTGGCTATTGGGGGTAATCCCAACTGCTATCAGAACCATTTCAGTATCAAAAACCGTATCATCACAGTAAACTCTTAGTTTATCTTGATTCCTTTCAATCCCTTTTATCTGAAGTCCCATGTGCAGATTTATTCCGTTCTTTTCCACTTCATCCTTTACAACCGAAGATAGCTCCTGATTCATCCAGGGCAGGAAAATGGGTCTGGGTTTCACCATATCCACTTCTATACCCAATCTGGAAAGAGCCTCGCATACCTCAAGGGCTATATATCCCATGCCAATGATAATTGCCTTTTTTACCTTATTTTCCAGTATATATGATTTTATACGACGACCATCTTCAAGGAGCTTCAGGAACATTACACCAGGAATATCCTCTCCAGGGATACCCAGCCTCTTAGGGGATGCACCTGTGGCTATCAGCAATCTGTCATAAGGAAGTTCAAATGTCTTTCCATCCACTCTTTTTCCCAAAACTGATTTATTCCCTCTATCTATTCTTTCTGCCCTGTGTCCAATTCTGAGGTCAATCCCCTGTTTTTCAATAAATACATTAGCTGATCTTACAATTAACTCATCCATTACCCTTTCAGGGTCTGCAAGATTGTATGGCATACCACATGCACTGTAAGATACATCTGAAGTCTGCTCTAAAACGGTTACTTCCATTTTGGGGTTCCTTCTCTTGGCACGACTGGCAGCACTCATTCCAGCCGCATCGCCACCTATTATTAAGAATCTCATTTTTTCACCTCTAATCTATGGGGTTACACTTTACATGCTATCCATTTTATGATTATTTCTAAAGAAAAAACTAAGTTTAATAAATATGGTGAGATGATACAAGACTTATTAAATCCTGAATCTTTACCTGATCCCACCTCAGATGTAGAGCTTATCCAGACCCATATATCATATGTGATAATTGGGGACCAGTTCGTATATAAAATAAAAAAACCTGTTAATTTTGGGTTCCTGGATTTTTCAACCCTTGAGAAGAGAAAGTTTTTTTGTGAAAAGGAGGTGGAACTGAACAGGCGTCTTTCAGAGGGTATCTATCTGGGCGTAATCCCTGTAAAATTTGATGGGAATCGATATTCACTCAGGGATGTAAAAGGAGAGGTGGTTGACTGGGCAGTAAGGATGAAAAGGATTCCACAGGACATTTTAATGAAAGAGATGTTTCAAAAAGGCAGATTAAATAACTCTCATATAAAGTCCATTTCAAAACGGATTTCAGAGTTTCATAAAAATGCAGAAAGGTCGGAGGAGATAGATAGGTTTGGTCTTCCTGAGAGCTTCAGGGTGAATACGGATGAAAATTTTGACCAGGTTGAACCATATATAGGGAAAACTATTGATGAAAGGGCATTTCACGAATTGAAGAGATGGACAGATGATTTTTATCGCAATAAAGAAAGATTATTCCATGAAAGGATTAATATGGCAAAAATAAGGGACTGCCATGGAGATCTTCACATGGAACATATATGCATTGGTGAAAGTGTGTTTGTCATAGATTGTATTGAGTTTAATGACAGGTTCAGATATGGGGATGTGATTTCAGATATTGCTTTTCTTTTAATGGACCTTGACTATAATGGCGGGGTGGAACTCTCAAATATGCTCTGGAAAGAGTATATTGAATTTTCAGGTGATGGGCATGGAGAGGGTATATTAAAGTTTTATAAGGTATACAGGGCATTTGTTCGAGGTAAAGTGAATAGCTTCCTGATAGATGATGAATCAGTTGATAGGAAAAAAAAGGATATTGCAATAGAAAACGCAAGAAAGTATTTCAGGCTTGCTTATTCGTATATTAGTTAAGTGAGTTGAGTAAGTTAAGTAAGTTGAGTGAGTTTAAATGGGTGAGTAAGTTAGTGCATTAAGTAAATTAAATAATGATGAAATTTAAGGATTTTGTAGAGAAGAACAGGTTCAAAAAGAATCTGATAATTCTATGCGGTCTGCCTGCAACCGGTAAGACCGGCGTAGCTGAGGTAATAGGTAAAAACTGGGGGCATGTAGTTGTAAGGAGTGATGTTATCAGAGTCCAGGTCTTTAAAGAAAGAGATATCTTTGATGAGAAATTTGCATCAAACATGAAAAATAGAAATTTAATTTATGAAGTGATGTTTCAAACTGCCAGGAGCGTTATTGAGCAGGGGATGGATGTCCTGCTTGATGCCACATTTATAAAAAATCAGCAAAGATTAAAGGCAGGAGAGATTGCCTCCAATTACAATCTGGCCCTCTTTATAATGGAGACCAAATGTCCTGAAGATGTATGCATAAAAAGGATATCAAAGAGAACCAGGGATGAATATGAATCAAATGCCATAACTCGAGAGGCATATTACAATAATAAAAATGCATTTGAAGAGGTGGACATAGATAGTCTAAAAAAGAGCTTTCCAGGGCTGGATATATTTCATTATGTAATTGATACCTCTCTTGATGGTATTAAAAACTGGAACATAATTAAAGTAGAACATGCGGGGGAAAATTATCTGTGATTATAGATGATTATAAGGAACAATTAAAGAAGAGAGTTAATGTTGTTATAAAGAATGGAGGTCCTGACTTAGTTATTAAAGGGGGGCGAATATTAAACACATTAACAGGATCTGTTACCAAAAAAGAGATTGCAATCCATGATGGGTATATAGTTTCAATAGGCAAAGGATACAAAGGTAAAAATACAATTGAGCTGGATGATGATTGGGTTATTCCTGGTCTGATTGATGCCCATATTCACATAGAGAGCACCATGATGATGCCATCAGTGCTTGCCCAGGCCATTATTCCCCATGGCACCACCACAATCATCTCTGACCCTCATGAGATTGCAAATGTAAAGGGCCTTGATGGTATTAACATGATGATGGAAGATTCTGCTGATATCCCACTTGATGTGTTTTTTATGGCACCATCATGTGTCCCGGCAACAGGGCTTGAGACCTCTGGTTCAAAGATAGGGGTTAATGAGCTTAAAATACTTAAAAATAATAACAGGATTCTGGGGCTTGCTGAGGTGATGAATTTCTCGGGGGTAATCCATGGTGATGATGAGGTGATGGAAAAGATAGCCCTTTTTAAAGGGAGAGTTATTGACGGGCATGCACCGGGCCTTACGGGAGAAGAGCTTCAGGCATATCTATCCGCAGGGATACTCTCTGATCATGAATGCACAAAAAGGCAGGAGGCCTTAGAGAAGCTTGAATCAGGAATGTTCATAATGATAAGGGAAGGGGCAACCGCAAAGAATCTCTCAGAGCTTATTCCCCTTGTAA
>JALVMZ010000618.1 GCA_027032655.1 Desulfobacteraceae bacterium | reverse complement strand
AGAATTATTGAACCCCCTGCATTAAAGCTGAGGTTAAGGTTTTGTGGCAGAGAATCTGATTTGGATTTAAATTGAATCTGAAGCCTTGACCAGTCAATCCCATACTTATAATTATCACTTAAGCTTACCTCAAGGATCTTTGCCTCAATAAATACCTGCCTGTGTAATGATTCTGAGAGGGAGTCAAGGAATCTTACCATGGATTCTATCTTAGCAGGTGTATCTGCCATGTAAATAATTCCGGTATTCCTGTTTACTTTGATTATCCCTTCTTCTGATTTAAGTTCTGATAGGCTCTTCTCTATACCCGTCCAGATATCGCCTTGTGCACCACTTCTCTTTGCTTTTATCTTGTATTTTCCACTTACCCCCGGGTTCTCCACTCCGGATGCAAGCATATCTCCTCCCACTTCTATATCTGTTTCTCCTATTATATCTAAGTAGTCTAAGTAATATATCCTCTCTTCAAATCTCTTTATGTGAAGGACTCCGTCCTTTATCTCCCATGCATAACCTGCCCCCTTTTTCACAATCATATCCAGTGCCTCTTCAAATGTGACATTTTTGAGGTGAGCGGTGATACTCCTTGAAAGATTCACATCCGAATCAATGGTGAGATTCAGGTCAGAGTCCTTGGTGAGTGCACTTATAACCTCGCCCAAGGGGGCATTTTCAAAGGTGAGGGTAAATAGCTTGACCTCCTCTTTCGGGGTCTTGATCATAGGCTTCAATTTTTCTGAAAAGGGAGGTGGCCCGGGATGCCTGATTTCCTTTTCCCGCTGGATTATTGAGCCCGGACGGACCTGACCCATGCCCTTCTGATTAACCTCTCTGGGTCTTGATATGGAGCACCCCGTAAGGCTCAGGGAAAATATTATTATCCCCAGAATTAACTTTTTATTTATTGATACCATTGTCCTATAAGCTATGGCATATTAGCAAATGTGTAAGGAACATCGGGTGTGGGAACACACCAGGTTGTAACCCCCTTTGTAAAAGTAACCGAGTCGTAGGTTATATCATTTATCCTGAACTCATACACCCTGTCTCCCACTCCAAATCTTTTACCATCAATTATTACATAAAGACGAACATTGCCATATATATCGTATGTCTTAACTATACCCTCGATTCTGGGTAATACAATATTCTCTTTTGCACTCTTATTTTTCCCAATTTTACCTGAAATATCAAATGTATTTTTGCTAACCTTTTTAAGATAAGCGGATATCTTCTTATCCATATCAGGCCATGTCAGTTCAACCGCCTTTTTTTCATATTCATTCAAGCTTGAAAGTTTTATCTTTAACTCCTTAACCTTACCTGAATATCCCTGAATTGATTGACTGAAAATATTCATAAATTGAAATCCATTATATGCCAGCAAGACCAGACCCGCCATTATCCATCCAGCTATGAATACTCTTTTTTTACTCCCAGAGCTTAACATTCACAATTCCCATCTAAATTTTAAATCCTATTTCCTGAATGAGAACTCCTATATCTGTATGTAAGCAGTATCTGTGAATCAGCCATTGTCCCTGATCTATCCATCCTCAATATCACCTTATCCACAGGGGCATAAGGTAGCTCTTTTTTAATTAGATTTAAAAGATTCAGTATATCTTTTAAATCGGACCTGGTGATTATACTCACTCTTATCCTGCCCCCTGTATTAATCTTCCTATCAAAATTGATTTGAAGATTGGAGATATGGCATCTTTTAGCAATATTGTTTACTTCATGTTTAAAAGATACCATCCCTAAGTCTATATTCTCTATGGACTGGACAAGCTCCTTTTCTCTTTTAAGTAACAATAATAGCCTTTTTTCATTCCTTTTAAAGAAATTTAGATTAATATTCTGATTTTCTATCCTCTTTTGAAGATATACTATCTTTTCAATCCTTCTTCCATTTAAAAAAGTAAGGCATAACAGTCCTATCCACAGCAAAATCAAAATAATTAATTCTTTTTTAAAAATCTTTACCATTATAGATACAGCTTAAATTCTATTCTATAATATTCTCTTCCTTTTTCTTTTTTAATCTCATCACTTAGTTTAATACTGTCCATACCAAGATTATTTGCCTTGGGGAACTGCTCTTTCAGTTTAGAAAGAAGGGCCATTAATGACTTTTTAAACTCCTCCGGCCCGTCCGCAGTAATTATGCACTGTATATCCATCTGGGGCTCCTCTTTAACATCAACCCGGAGCTCACTTATTAATACATTGTCAGGCAGTGAATCAATGAGTTTTAATATTGTTGGCACCACGGGAGGTCTCTTAATATCTTCAAGTATAATATTCAGTGCTCTTTCGTACCTATCAAGCCTGCTATAGATATCTTCCTCTGATAATAACTGAGTCTTTAAAGGTGGGGATTTTAACTCATAATTCTTTTTATACAGGAAAATATACTCTGCACCCATCAATAAAAGCAGAATAAGTCCTATAATAGTTCCTGTTTTAAGGATTGGTCTCCATTCAAGGGCTTTTAGCTCCTGTCTGTGGGATATGGTTAAAAGGGTTTGTGGATGGATAATCTCCTCTAAGGTTAAATACGAAACAGGACCCAGAAGCTTTTCATTTATTGGTTTCTCAGGTAAATCTTTTACGATTTCTCTTATATTTATAATATCTCTTCCACTCTTATCAGATAGGCTGTTGATAAGATTATCTGCTTCATCTTCCCCACCGTATAAGAGATAGATATCCTGAATCTCTTCCTTTGCCTCTTGAGAAAAAAGATATAATGATTGATTCAGCTCATATGCCATGATGTTTACATCTTCAGAAGGCGTATCCAGGGACTCCGGGATAATA
>JALVMZ010000617.1 GCA_027032655.1 Desulfobacteraceae bacterium | reverse complement strand
CAAACAGGGCGTATATGATGAGGCAGAAAGGATATTTGCTCTGATATCCTCCCAGAATGTATTCCCGGATATAAGAGATAGAGCAATATACAGGCTTTCATGGATAAAGATGAAACAGGGAAGATGGGAGGAGGCATCAGAAGGGTTTAATGGTATAAGTGAGGGGAGCCCCCTTTATCCCTCTGCACTTGAATTACGGGAACTCAGTATTAAAGGCAAAGAACTGCCCTATAAGAGTCCTGAGCTTGCAGGTGTGATGGCAGGAATTGTCCCTGGTATGGGACATGTTTACTGTGGACGATACAGGGATGGCCTGGTCTCCTTTATCCTGAATGGTGCATTTATACTGGCCACCTTTGAGGCATTTGAAGAGGACCTTGATGCCCTTGGTGGGATACTGGGTTTTCTGGAACTGGGCTGGTACACAGGGAACATATACAGTGCTATTAATTGCACTTATAAATATAACAGGAAGATAAGGGAGGATTTTTTACGAGGACTGCCTGAGAGAATGGGTATAATCTCAGGAAAGGATGGCTATATAGGCCTTGCCATCAGATTTAATTTTTAAAAATGAAAGATTCGGTATTTAAATTAAGGGTCAGGAGGTTAAAGAGCAAACTGGGCTCGGAACTGCCTGATGCCCTCTGGATTACAAGGCCTGAAAACAGGAGGTATCTGTCAGGTTACACCGCAGAAGACCCCCAGATGGATGAATCCGCAGGTTCTCTTCTTATATGGAAGAGGGGGGCGGTGCTTATAACTGACACAAGATATACCATCCAGGCACATAAACAGGCCAGAGGGTTCAGAATCGTAACCATGAAAAATGGCATAATTAATACAATCTTGAGGATCCTTAAAAGGACGAATGTAGAGAGTATAGGATTTGAAGAGGATCACCTGACCTATGGATTAATCAGGACATTTAGGAGGCAACTGAGGAGCTTTCCAAAAAAGATAAAGCTAAAAGGAGTAAATAACATAGTTGAGAGTTTCAGGATCATCAAAGACTCATCAGAAATAGGACATATAAAAAAGGCAATCAGGATTATTTCATCTGTTCTGGATGAGGTGATTCAGTCCATCAGTCCAGGTATGAGCGAAAAGGAGATTGCAAGAAAGATTGAGACACTTGCCTTAGATGCCGGAGCAGAGGCCATGTCTTTCCCTCCTATAGTTGCAGGTGGTCCAAATGGTGCAATGCCACATGCTGTTCCCACTGACAGAAAGATAAAGACAGGTGAGCCCGTAATAATTGATGCAGGTGTGAGGGTTAATGGATACTGCTCGGATATGACAAGAACCCTTTTTATAGGGTCTCCTAAAAGGGAGTTTAAAAGGATATATGCTCTGGTCAGGAAGGCACAGATTGAGGGAATAAAGGCAATTAAAGAGGGTGTAATGAGCGATGAGCCTGACAGGGTAGCAAGGAATATTATTAAAAAAGCAGGTCTTGGAGACAGGTTTAATCATACACTGGGTCATGGAGTTGGGCTCGCAGTCCATGAAGGGCCAAGACTTGGTCCTGGCAAGGGGATTATGTTAAAGGAGGGTATGGTGGTAACTGTTGAACCTGGAATATATCTTCCTGGCAGAGGGGGGGTAAGGCTGGAAGAGATGGTGCTAATAACAAAGGATGGTTCAAAAGTCCTTACCCCTCAAATAGGAATTTATGATTTCTAAGATGACTAAATATTATAAAGACCTGTACCGGCTTGTGGATGAGTTTATCTATTACATGAGGGTGGAAAGGGGGCTATCTCCAAACACCATTCAATCGTACAGTAATGATCTAATGAGATTTATAAAGTTCGTAGAGGATAAGGGAATTAGATTAGATAATATCACCCATGAACAGATTAATGAATACATTGCCCAAATAGGGAATTTCTTATCCCGGAAGAGCACTGCCAGAAACCTATCAGCAATAAAGGGTTTTTTTAGATTTCTTGTATCAGAAGGATTCCTTACGACAAATCCCACAAGACTCATCGCAACACCAAAGATACCCAGAAGACTGCCAGAGATACTCACATACCAGGAGGTGGAACATCTCTTAAACCAACCTGATATTTCAACACCTACAGGCCAGAGGGATAGGGCAATGATGGAACTCCTATATGCCACGGGACTCAGGGTCTCTGAACTTGTAAATCTCAGGATGGAGAATGTCAATCTTCAAGCAGGTTATGTGCGCATAATGGGAAAGGGCTCCAAGGAGAGGATGGTCCCTTTTGGTGATAAGGCATCAAAGGCTATTAAAGAGTATATTCGTGATGGAAGGCCGAGGCTTGGAAAAGACACTAAGACCAGCTATCTCTTTCTTAACAAAAGAGGTAAGCCACTTACCAGACAGGGTTTCTGGAAAATACTCAGGGCATATGGGCTAAAGGCTGGGATAAAGAAACACCTAACACCTCATAAGCTAAGGCATTCCTTTGCAAGTCATATGCTGGAAGGGGGGGCGGATTTAAGGTCTGTTCAGGTGTTGCTGGGGCATGAAGACATATCAACCACACAGATTTATACACATATAACAAGGGAGAGGCTAAAGCAGATACATGAAAGATACCATCCAAGACCCTGAAAATTAAGGATTTACAAATGGGGGAAATTATAAAGATATCAGAAATGGATAATCTTATAATCAGAGAGCCATTTGAGTTCCGGTGGGCACCTTGGGATTCGGTTCATTTTGTCCAGATGACAAAGGAGAGTTCTAAAAAGTTTGAAAAGAGGAGAAGAGAACAACACAGGCAGGGTAAAAGCGGTGAAGGGCAGATTCCCTCTCACTTTGTGCTTAAGGGGGGAATGGCTTTTACCAT
>JALVMZ010000616.1 GCA_027032655.1 Desulfobacteraceae bacterium | reverse complement strand
ATCATGGAGAGGCTTCTCACATTGCCAGATGATACCATTGTATGGCCTGGCCATGATTATGGTGATAGACCATGGTCAACCATAGGAATTGAGAAAAGGACCAATCCCTGGCTCACATAAATAACAAAAGCAGGCCCAAAAAGAAAGAGCCAGAATATATTCCTTTTACTGAGATGAATTGTCATTTTCAGGAGGTGGGGGAGGGGATATAGGGAATTTTACTATAATAGTGGTTGTCTCTCTTCCCACATTTATCTCAATCTTCCCTTTGAGGAGACGGACAATTCTATAGGTAATATATATACCTCTTCCACTTCCTTCACCTTCTAGGAGCCTGAGCCTTTCTTCTTCTGATATAATTCCTGTATTGGTAATCTCTGCACAGGCCCAGTTTCCCTCCTGATAGGTCTTGATTGATAACAGCCCACCTTTTAATGGTATTGCATTGGTGGCATTATTGAGGAGATTATCAAGCACCCTTTCCAGGTGCAGGGGATAGCACTTTACATAAAGAGGATCTTTAAATGGCCCCTCTTTTAAAATAACATTTGCCTTTAATTGTTCTTTTATTGCCTCCTGATTAATCTCAAATCTATTTTTTAATATCTCTGTAAGATTGATGACCCTTTCTTTGCCAATTTGATAAAGACTCAATGCCATCTCCTGGAGCCTGCTTGTCTCTTCTATTAAAATATTCAGATATCTCTTTATCTTTGGATCATCCTTTCTTATCCCTTTCTGGTCCAGGAGTTGCTTTAATCTTCTTGCAAAACCTGCCGTTGCAATGGCAGGGTTCTTAAAGTCATGCAATATGTCATCCAGCCGTTCCATTCTTTGTGCCTTCATTAATTCTCTTCCCAGGAATACCAAGACTTCTATCTCATCTTCAGTATACCTCTGTCTGTGATCAAGTGCATCAAATGTCATAAAGTGGGTAAGTTCATCTCCTATGGTAAGGGGTATATAGAGTATAGAGTTTATCCTGTGTTTTCTGGCGAATCTCTTTACATTATCTGAAACCATACTGCTCTTTTGAGGATCTATAACAAGTATATAGGATGGTGTAATAATCTCATAGGGGGAATCACTTTCCACATCTCTTCTATTAACCAGAATATCAAATACTGGTTCACTATTTATCTTAAAACTCTTGCCTATGCTGTGGTAGCCCTCTTTTTCAGGATATCCTGCCTCAAGAACAACATACTTCATATTATCTGAGACAGAGAAAAGTGCACAGCTCTGAATATTTATGATATCTGCTATTTCAGGGATCATGCTGTTAAATATATCTTTCATTTTGACCCCTTCTTTGGCCCCCAGTTTCTGGAATACCTTTCTTACTATGGCCTCCTTTTTCTCATTTATCCTGTATAGTGATAGAATCTTTTTTCTTGCTATTACATAACTCAATCTCCTTGTCATTACCTCTGCAAATTGAATCTCAAGGGATGAAAACTTTCTGTTATTTTCCGGATAGTATATCTGTATTACCCCAATTGTGTCTCTTTCATGGGGAAAGAAACGGGGGATTTCCAGGGGGATTGCCATCATGGAATTTACTTCTTT
This sequence comes from Desulfobacteraceae bacterium, assembly GCA_027032655.1. GTDB lineage: Bacteria > Desulfobacterota > DSM-4660 > Desulfatiglandales > JALVMZ01 > JALVMZ01. The sequence continues at coordinate 7,038 of JALVMZ010000616.1, read as the reverse complement.
CTGCTTAATTATCCCTTTATTCCTGTATAACTTCTCTTCAAGTATATTTGGAACTAAGTAAGTCTTTCTGGTTTTAATAACCTCTCCAGCAACTGTTCCTTCCAGTGGAATACCTACTTCTCTGTTTCCTTCCCAATAAGGATAGGAGCCATATGAGAGCATCTTCTCTGTATGGGGATCATATATTCTTGCAGTGGCAGAATGCGCTCCCAGAAATTCCACCATTGACTTTGTAACTTTGGTAAGTATCTCAGGTTCAGATAGCTCCGGGTTTATTTCAATAATCTCATCAACCTGTTTTGCAAATTGTTCAAGAAACCTGGGGAGAAAACTCTCTTCAACCCAGTTAATAACCTTGTCCCAGAAGTCATCTTCCACCTTAAGGCCACGTGCCCAGTCCTGCTCCAGAATGGTCTTAACCAATTTCTTTGACTGTTCCCACATAATTATTTTGTTAAATCTTTTATACCCTGAAGTATGGTATCAAATAGTTCTCTGAGATTATCCTTTTCAATACATGAAAATGCTATACGAAGATCGTGAGCCCCAAGAGCAATCAGTCCGATTCCATATTTTTCAAGAAGATGAACTCTCAAGGTTTCTGCATCAACCCCCTTTACCCTGATACACATAAAATATCCTGAATTAAATGGATAAACATCCCAGGCGGACTGATATTTTGAATCAGACAGTATGTTCTTTAGCTCCTTTGCCCTTTGTTGTAATATATCTGACTTTTCCTTTTTCTCCCTTTTATACTCATGAGACTGCATGGACTTTAAAATAATTGTTTGACTCAGATGGGATGCATTTGAGATTGATCCCCTAACTGCACCTGCTGTTTTCTTCTCAAGGGCTTCATAAAAGTCTTTTCCATTATTTGTAATGGATGCGCCATAGGTGATAAATCCTACACGAAGTCCCCATACAAAGTTCTCTTTTGTTGCTCCATCAATTTTTATGGCCATGATTCTGGGGTGAGCTCCACATATCTGTGAGAATATGGATTCTTTGAGAGCATTTTCGTCATAAAAAAGTCCGAAATATGCATCATCTGTTACAGTAACTATGTTAGTTCCGTTATCTGCTACTTTAATGAGGGTATCAACAATTGCCCTTCCTTCATCAGGTGTAATAGTATATCCTGTTGGATTATTTGGGAAGTTAAGTATCACTATCAATTTTTGTTGTTCTTTTGCCTGCTCATCAACGCATTTTGTGAATGCTTCTATATTGAATCCATTACTATCATTAAAAAATGAATATTGAACTATTCTTGCACCTCTCCTTATGGAGAATATCATGTTATAATTTCCCCACATTTTATCAGGTAATATTATAATATTGCCCGGATCAACCCACATGTCAGATACCACACTGAGCCCATGGGTCAGTGCATTTGTTACAACAGGCAAACTTATTTGCTTACCATTTAAAGATGGGTTCTTTTCATAAATCTCTTTTTTCCATAATTCTCTTAATGCCGGTATTCCAAATGAGGGAGCATATGTCAGGGCCTCTTCTGGCTCTATGTCTTTTATCATCCTCATTACTGAAGGCAGGAACATGGTCCTTCCATTCTCGGTTGCCATTCCTATTGTAGCATTAAACCTGTGAGCCTTCTGTTTTGCCTCTGCACTCTGGGATAGGATACCTCTGGGGAAGAAAAGATTTTTCCCTACTTCAGATAGCATCTCATAAACATAGAGATTTTCTGCTCTTATAATCTGATTCAGCTCTGTTGCAAGTGGAGTCATGGCCTCTTTCTCCTCTATTTTTTTCTTCTCATTATGTCTATCTTAAGCCATACCTGTCAAGTTAATTATCTTTTATTCATTAGTATTGAAAATTTCACTGATTGCATGAAAGATATCTTTAATCAGATAAATTCTTTCGTGTTTTAAAGGAAAGATATCAGAGAAGTGGAGTGAGGAATTCAAGATTGAGTGCTTTTAAAAGGTTGCTTTCAGGGATTCCGTCCTGGTTCCATCTCCTCAATTTGTAATAATGAGGTAACATCTCCTTTAATGGAATACCCATGTATTCAGGGCTACCATTTGCTCTGAAGAATCTCTCTGGTAGATTGTCATCATTACCAGAAAGACCTTCTTTAAGGTTAAGGCCCCTTTCAAGATTGAACACCCTCTCCCCAATCTCAAGAAATTCCTTTTGTGTAATTGATGTTCCCAGGATGTGGTTGAGGATTTCAGGATATGTCTTGATACTGGTAAATCTTAATGCCAGAGAAGGGAAATTATGGATAAAGAATTTCAAGATCGGCCGTGGAGCAAACCTGATCAGCCGTTCTTCCATCAGATATGCAAAGGTGGTAAAAGAGCACCATATGGAGCTATTTTCAGCAGAGAATAGATTCTGGGCAAATACCACCAGGTGCGGTTTTTCCTTTATACTGTGTGGATCAGTAAGTCCTATAATCCGCTCCCATCCATATATGTAATCTCCCAGATGACATCCACCCCGTCCATTTGTGGCATAACCAAGACCCTGACCAAAACAGCCCCTTGGATCATAGCCGGGCAACTCAAGCCCTTTTACATGCATGGCAAACTCTCTGCCCCCGTATTTTTCTGATAGTGCTCTCACCCCCAGCGACATATCCTTTCCCTGACCATTTTTATGTGCGATATTCAGTATTACATCTTTAAGACCTCTGAATTCGCCAAATCTAATGCCTGATTCCATGAAGCCTTTTTCATTTAGTTCCATGCAGAAACCAAGGACATTTCCGGTGGATATTGTATCAAGCCCGAGTCTGTTACATAGTTGATTAAGTTCTGATACATGTTCAAAGTTACTCAGCCCCAGATTTGATCCCAACAAGGCAATTGATTCATATTCAGGAGATGTTACTGTCTTATCCCCTATTTTTATATACCTGCCACATCTAATCCTGCATCCCTTGCATCCTGTGTTTTTTACATAGTATCTATTCTTTATCATTTTACCGGATATATTAAATGCATCTTTAAACTCACCTTTTGAGAAGTTTTTTGTTGGTAGTATATTGAATTGGGAGTTTATATTAACAAGTATGGGAGTTCCAAATAGTCTGAAAAGCCCTTCTTTTCCAGTAACAAAATTCCGGTCAATCCACTTAGTTGTCCTCTCAAGCACCTTTTTAAGCCCCTTGGGATCATATAACTTCATCCTTTTGTTTCCTTTGGTGACCACTGCTTTTAATTTCTTTGACCCCATAACAGCTCCCATGCCTCCCCTTCCTGCTACTCTGTGGCCTGAAAAGATACATGCAAAGTGAACCATGTTCTCTCCTGCAGGGCCTATTACAACTGAGTCTCCTTTTTCTGAAAGAAGTTCCTGGGTTTTAAAAGTATCAAGTCCCCATAATCTATGGGCTTCCTCAATTTTTACATTTTCTTCATCAATAATAATGATAACGGGGTTCTCTGCCCTGCCTTTTATTATAATGCCATCATATCCTGCCCTTTTAAGAGATAATCCAAAGGGTCCCCCACAGATGCTTGTGCAAACAAGTCCTGTAAGGGGTGATTTTGTTATGACGGCAAATTTACTGGATGCAGGTGCAGGAGTTCCGGTAAGCGGACCCGTCATGATTATTAATACATTTTCAGGTGATAGAGGAGGAGTATTTGAAGGAATAAGATCGTGCAGGAATCTAAGTACCAGGCCCTTTCCACCCAGGTATTCCTTCCTCCATTTATGCGGGATATTTAATATTTCCGTCTCTTTTGAAGAGAGATCAACCAGTAAAATTGCCTCATTTACACCATAATTTTGAGTAGTATGTGATGACATTACTTTATCTAAAGGAGTTCATTTTTAAATTCCTTATGTATCCCTTTAATCTTCGTATGGGATACATCACATATGAGTCAAATACCGTATCAGGACGAATTAGGGGGCTTATTAGAAGATATTTTAATGCCATTTCCAGAATGATGTCCCTGTGCCATGGAGGACAACCTAGTATCTTTTTTATTTTTGAGGCACGAAGTCTTTTTGAAGCCATTGCACAATCGCCAATGAGAAGAATATTCTCATCTTCTATTTCATCATCCACAGCTCCAATTATCACTGTAATTGGGGGGAACTTATCTATAAGCCAGGGCTTCCTGTCCTTTATCATGTATAGCCAGTCAAGAAATACCCCCTGACATCCGGGATAACAGTATGGTGTGCCTGAAATAATCCTGAATGGGGACTTGAATCTATCAACCGGCATGTATCCATTTTCATACTTTGAAGTTATCTTTTGTGCCTCATCAATGGGATAATCTCCCAGTATTTCTATCTGGTCAATACTGCCAGGGCCATAACCCCTTCGGTGGGCCTCCCTTAAATACTGTATATCCATTGGCTCCAGGTTCATTATGGAAGCACATACAATGTCATGGGCCACTGCATTTTTAGACATAATAATCATACCCAGGTGCTTTCCCTTTTCTGTCATCTGGTTTCCGCCCATTCCAATCTCTATGGCATCGGTTACAATTAGATCAGGGTTTACTGCCTCAAGCATGTCCACTATCTTATCTGGCATATCCCAGCGGTGATGAAACATCCTCTCATTATCCATGAGACTTCCTACATTGAGTTTTAGTGCAGATGTCATTCCCTGTCCCACCACATTGGATTTTAGTTTTGGCATAAATATCAGGTAATCCCTCTGCGCCATGGATTTAGCAATGGAGATTGAGGAATGGATCTTACCTCTTTTAAGGCTTACTCTAACCCTCTCTGTCTCTTCTAAGGGACAAAAATTTATTCCAAATCTTCTAAACAGAGGATAATAGCCAGCATTTTTTGCCATCATCCTGGTGGATGCACCTGCACCTGATCTTTCTACCATATCAATCTTTTTAATCTGAGAAGGGTTTTTAGTAATATTCATAAGGAGTCCTTCAATCACTTCAGGTCTTGTATAAGATGATGTGGCAAACTTTGGGTGGGCATATACAAGATTTGGCTTTATAACCACATTTCCTTTTATCTCATCAATACATCCAAGATCTTTTAATCCCCTCTCAATGGCCTCTTTAATAAGTTCAGGAGCGTAATCATGGCACCTTCCTAAATATACCTGGTATTTGCCCATTTGTTCTCCTTAAGATGTTTTTGGTAAATAAATATAACATATCTAAATATAAGTTCTATTGCAAATACTAAAAATGAGGATATAATATCACATAATATTATGTATCAGGAGGAAAGATTAATGAATGGTTGTATGCTGGAAGATGAATTAATAAATCGAGTGATTGAATTTCATGGACACTGGTGTCCCGGTCTTGCCATTGGAATCCGGGTATCAGAGCTTGCGCTCCAGGAGATAGGAAGGGCAGGGGATGAGGATGTTGTGGCAGTGGTGGAAACCGATATGTGCGGGGTTGATGCAGTGCAGTTTCTTACAGGATGCACATTTGGCAAAGGGAATCTCATTCACCTCGATTATGGAAAAAATGCCTTTAGTTTCTTCAGAAGATATGATGGAAAGGCCATTCGTATAATTACTAAGCAGACATCATTTCAGGACAGATCAGATGAATTAAAGAGGCTCAGGAGAAAAAGGCTGGATGGCACAATTTCATTGGAAGAACAGAAGAGATTAAAAGAGATAAATGAGGAAAGGATTAAAAGAATAATGGAGCTTCCCCTTGAAGAGCTTTTTGTTGTAAATCCTGTATCATCGCCACCGCCAAAAAGGGCAATGATACTGGAAAGTCTAATATGTGAATCATGCGGTGAGGCCACTATGGAGACAAAAACTCGCCGATTTCTGGGAAGAACACTCTGTATCCCCTGTTTTAAGAAAGCAATAGAATAAGATCCATTTCAATAGAGTAAAAAGATACCAGCCTTCCCATTTGATAATACATGATTTAGCTCAATACATGAAATCTATTTAGAGGCTTCAATCAAGGCTTTCTTTATCATATCCTCAGGTGGCACCGCCGATGCCCCATATCTTCTTCAGGCAAGGGTAAAGGCATTAAAATTCCCAACAGTTGGGTCAATATCCTTGCCATTTATCTGAACAGTGGGGCTACCAAAAAATCTCTTTTCTATAGCCTCTTCCTGGGTTGTGATGGTGATATCCTCAAGCTGGATATCCAGTTTCATGTCAGAGGCTATCTTTTTAATTAATTCAGCAGTTGGACCTGCAGAAGGACATCCATTAACATGCAGTAGCCTTACACTTATCTTATTATCTGTCATATTCATGATTTCAATTCCTCCTTTAAAAAGGACCGAAGTTTTATAATTATGATTATCAATCTTGTCAAGAGCCTATCCTGTATCTATGTCAAATGGAATTATTTCCATAATGTTTTCAGTCATCTTCCGATATTTTATATAATCCGCAATGTATGTGGCGATTATGGCTTACAGGTCACATGACAGATGCCTGTTAGTGTTTCAACAGCATAGGGGAAATATTTTCTTTTAAACCAAAGAGCCACATTTACTAAAGAGATTAAAACAGGCACCTCGACTAAAGGCCCGATAACCGCGGCAAATGCCTGCCCTGAATCAATGCCAAATACCGCTACGGCAACAGCAATGGCAAGCTCGAAATTATTAGAAGCCGCTGTAAAGCTCAGTGTGGTGGACTGCTCATAAGTAGCTCCTGCCTTCATGGAGAGGTAAAAGGATGCGAAGAACATCACCACGAAATATATACACAATGGGATAGCTACTCTAATCACATCAAGGGGCAGTTCCACAATGAACTCTCCCTTAAGTGAGAACATAATAATGATGGTAAAGAGAAGGGCAATAAGGGTTATAGGACTTATCTTAGGAATAAATCTTGTTTCATACCAATGCTTACCTTTGGTTTTGAGTCCAATCAGACGCGACAGAACGCCAGCAATAAAAGGTATGCCTAAGTAAATAAACACACTCTTGGCTATCTGTCCTATTGAGATATTTACAACAGCCCCTTTAAGACCGAGCCAATGCGGTAATATTGTAATAAAGATATAAGCATACACAGAGTAGAAAACAACCTGGAATACCGAGTTAAATGCTACCAGC
>JALVMZ010000615.1 GCA_027032655.1 Desulfobacteraceae bacterium | reverse complement strand
TATGAATTATTGCGGTTCCGGTGAGCTTCCTCATTTATTGGAAAGAGACCTAAGACTTGACGAAAGGGTATTAAAGTATTTAACTATTAAATTAAAAGACAGGGTTGACCCCGAGGAGTTGTTAAAACAGGAGGCTGGCAGTGGGCCTCCCAGAAAAGAAAAGCCTGGAGAAGAAACAGGAGGTCAAAAAGATAATTCAAGCAATGAAAAAATATCACAGGGAAATGAGGTGACAGATGGTATCTAACGGTGAAAAAAGAAGGATTTATCACAGAAGGAAATTTTGCAGATTCTGTGCAGATAAGAGCCTGAAAATAGATTATAAAGAACCAGGAACACTCAGGTATTTTACCACTGAAAGGGGGAAGATTATTCCTCGCAGGATATCGGGCAATTGTGCACGCCATCAAAGGATGCTCACTAAGGCAATTAAAAGGGCAAGAATAATCGGGTTGATGCCTTTTACCACTGCAAAGGAGAGATAATCCCTCTTTTAGGATTCTAAGAATCCACCTCAACATGATACAGAAAGAGATTGTAAGGTGTCTTGTCTGGTCAGGGGTGCTAATAGCAGGCACTCTTATAATACCTGGAGTGGGTATCCTTTTTACCATATTCATTCCTCTCAGCTTTTTATACTATTTTATAAAGCTTGATACTTACAGTGGCATAACTGTGGTTGGGGCAAGTATCCTGATTCTTTCAATAATTTCTGTATTAATTGGGGCTCTGTGGTTACCTCTAATATTGATACAGTTTTCAATTATTTCTTTCCTTTTATCTGCACTCTTTAAGAGGGGAATTGCTGTCCCAAAGATGATATGGATAGGAACTCTTGCCATGTTTTTTATTAATTTTCTGGGGATATTATTTTGGAGTTTTAAAAAGGGGATGGGACCTGGACAATTTTTATCTTCATATATCACACAACAATTTGAGTATATTTCCGAATTATATAAAAATGAGGGTATCTCTGCTGATAAGTTATTAACTATAAAGGAATATGGTAATAGTCTGGCACAGGTTGCGGCATTGATTTATCCTTCTATTATGTTTCTTGGTTGTGGTGTTACTGTATGGTTAAATGTCCTGCTGTGTCATCACCTGTTTCAGAGAAGTCTGGATTTGACCCAGGAATCCAGTGACTTGCATACATGGAGTAGTCCTGAGGTCCTGATATGGCCATATATTGGGGCAGGTTTTTCACTATTTTTGTTTTCAGGTGTGATAAAATTAATTTCCATAAATCTGTTTATTGTGTTATGTGGAATATATGCTTTTCAGGGATTTAACATATTGTCCTTTTATCTTAATAAGTATAGAATTCAGAATCTATTAAAGGGGCTTATTTACTTTTTTGTTTTTTTTCAACAGATATGCTGGATCCTGCTTTTAATTGCAGGTCTGTTTGATCAGTGGTTTAATTTTAGGAGGCTTCCCGGTGTAAGTCGAGCCTGAATTCATTTAATTAATGATGAGGAGGAGGATCTATGAAAGTGATTCTAATACAGGAGATACCTGATTTAGGGGTAGAAGGTGATATGGTTAATGTTGCTGATGGATATGCAAGAAACTATCTAATACCAAAGGGATTTGCAATAGAGGCCACACCCCAGAACATTAAATTAATTGAGCAAAGAAAAAAGAAGCTCGAAATTAAGAAGATAAAGGCAAAAGAAGAGGCAGAAAAGATAAAAGAGAAATTAAAAGATGTTTTCATAAAGATTCAGATGAAGGCAGGAGAAGAGGGAAAACTCTATGGAGCAGTTACCACAAGGGATATTGCAGAGGAACTGGAGAAAAAGGGTATTAAGATTGACAGGAGAAAGATAGACCTTAAAAGCCCGATCAAGAACTTGGGTGAATATGATATTCCTCTTAAACTCCATCCCGAGGTAACAGGGACCATAAGACTCTCTGTTATTTCAGAGATAGAGGCCTGAAAATAAATGGAGAGGTTAATATGCAGGAGGTAGCAAAAAAGAGGTATCCCGCAGAGGGAGTCAAGATGCCTCCCCATAATCTGGAGGCAGAGCAATCTGTGCTGGCCGGTATCCTTATCAATAATGAGGCACTGAATGATGTCATAGAGATACTCTCTCCCGATGATTTTTATAAGGAATCCCATAGGCACCTGTTTGAGGCCATGATAGGTCTTTATGAAGAGGATAGCCCTATAGACATGATTACCGTCTCCGAGCACTTAAAAAGAAATAAATTACTGGATAAAGCGGGTGGGGTTGATTATCTTGCCTCCCTTATTGATGCGGTCTCCACATCTGCTGGCATAACATATCATGCAAGAATAGTGAGGGATTTATCCATTAAAAGACACTTGATCAGACAGTGTTCAGAGATATCAGATAGGTGCTTCCAGGAATGGGAAGAAACAGACATTCTCCTTGATATGGCAGAGCAGTCCATATATGAGATTGCTGAAAAGAAAGTAAGAGAGGGTTTTTCTTCATCTGATGAGGTAATAAAACTGAGTTTTGGCAGGATAGAGGATATTTCCAAGCAGGAGGGTTTTATAACAGGAATCCCCACTGGATTTAAGGATTTTGATAGTTTGACAGCAGGACTGCAGCCTTCCGACCTGATTGTGATCGCAGGAAGACCCAGTATGGGAAAGACCGCTTTTGCACTTAACATCGCATACAATGCCTCAGTGGAGACAGGGAAGGCCGTTGCCATATTCTCCCTTGAGATGTCCAGGATGCAACTGGGGATAAGACTGCTTGGCATGGATGCAGAGATTGATTCAAAAAGGCTCAGGACAGGATTTCTGGGAAATAAAGAGTGGAGGAGACTTGTGGATTCAGCCGGGAGATTGTCTGAGATA
>JALVMZ010000614.1 GCA_027032655.1 Desulfobacteraceae bacterium | reverse complement strand
GTGGATGGAATAGTAGTGGTGGATACAAAGGGGAATGTGCTGATATTTAATGAGGGGATGGAAAGGCTTACAGGTTACAAGGCAGAAGAAATTATGAACAGGGGGCATCTGAGTAGCTTCTATGATATTAATGTGGCAAAAGAGAACATGCGAAAGATGAGAAGCGATAAATATGGCCCAGTGGGGATGTTAAACCCAACCAGTATGACCATCACCACCAAGGACGGGGAGGAGATTCCCGTTACCCTTTCTGCATCAATTATAAAAATAAATGGAAAAGAGATAGGCAGTGTGGGTGTATTCAGGGATATGAGAGAAATACTACAGATGAGAAAGGAGCTTGAAGATGCACATCTGCAGCTTGTTCAGTCAGAAAAGATAGCCTCTATAGGAAGGATGGCAGCAGGTGTTGCCCATGAAATAAATAATCCTCTATCTGGTATCATGATATATGCAGAGCTCCTGAAAGAGCAATTAAAAGATAATAAACAGGCCATTAATGATTTAAATGAAATTATTGAACAGACACTAAGATGTAAAAAGATAGTTTCAGAACTCCTTGAGTTTAGCAGACAGTCAGTGGGAAAGGTCAATTCATTTTCCATGGAAGAACTTGTAAATAAGTCTTTAAATCTTCTAATAAATCAGGCATCTTTTCAGGATATCCAAGTGGTAAGAGACATCCAACCAGATATGCCGAATATGGTGGGAGATATGGGACAACTCCAGCAGGTCCTGATAAATCTCTTTACCAATGCAGTTGATGCCATGAAAGGACGAGGCACCCTTACAATAAAAGGCGAATTTATTAAAGAAAAAAGCCAATTCAGGATAATTGTCTCTGATACCGGCCCCGGCATACCGGAAAATTTAAGAGATAAGATATTCGATATATTTTTTACTACCAAACCCGTTGGAAAAGGCACCGGTTTAGGACTCAGCATATCTCAGAATATAATCAAACTTCATGGGGGGAACATATCTTTTGAATGTCCCGAGGGGGGAGGGACGAGCTTCATCATTGAACTCCCTTTAGGATTCGTTGAAGAAACAAAAGAAGAACCAATTTTTATGGGGTTAGATGAATGATGAATGAAAAGATAAAAATTCTTGTTGTGGATGATGAAAAGGTGGTAAGAGACGGGTGCCAGAGGGTGCTTGGAGGGAAAGGCTATGATGTGATCACGGCAATAAATGGCAAAGAGGCACTTGAGCTGTTATCAAATACACCTGTGGATGTCATACTCCTTGATTTAAAGATGCCTGTTATGAGTGGAGAGGAGATGCTGGAAAAGGCCATATCACTTTATCCTGATATACCTATTATTATAATTACAGGACATGGGACCATCGACAAGGCAGTTGAATGCATGAAGATGGGGGCATATGACTTTATTACAAAACCCTTCCAAATAGACGAGTTTCTCATAACCATAAAAAGAGCGGTAGAAAAGAGGGTCCTTGAACAGAAATCAAAGGCCTATGAAGAAGAGAAAAAAAGGAATCTCTATGACCTTAATCTTGAAAAGAGCAGACTTAGAACAATCATAAACTGCATGGCAAATGGTGTAATGGTAACTAACAGGAATCTGGAAGTTGTTCTTCATAATCCAGCACTGATGAGATTGCTGGAAATTTCAGGAGAAATAAAGAATCCTGTATCCATACATGAGATAATAAATAATGAAGACCTAATATCAACCCTTAAGCAGATACAATCAGGTGCCTTAGATAAACAGGAGTCTATTTCACAGGAGATAAAGGTGGGGAAAAATATTCTTAGGGCAATATCTGCACCTGCATTTGGGCCTGACAATGGAGTGGTTGGCACTGTTACTGTGCTTGAGGATATTACTGCATTTAAGAGACTTGATGAAATGAAATCCGATTTTGTAAACATGGTTGCCCATGAACTCAGGAGCCCACTGGTGTCCATCAAACAACAATTAACCGTCATTCTTGAAGGACTTGCAGGTCCATTGCAGGAAAAACAGAAGGAATTCCTTGAAAAGGGGTCAAATAAGATAGATACACTCCTTGAACTCATAAATGACCTGCTTGACATTGCAAAGATTGAGGCAGGACATGCGGTGCAACATCATGTAAAAGTTGATCTTGAAAAGATTATCAAAGACACAGTTGAATTAATGATTCCCAGGGCCAAAAAACAGGGAATAGAAGTCCAATATCTTTGCTCCAATCTGGCTCCTATTCAGGCTGATCCAAAAGGGATTGAAGAGATCCTAAATAATCTTATTACAAATGCCATTAATTACTCACCCGAAGGAGGAAAGGTCACAATCAATGCAAAAGGCATGGGAGAATATGTGGAAATCACTGTAAAAGACACAGGAGTGGGCATATCAGAAGAGGAGCTTCCAAAGATATTTGATAAGTTCTATAGAGTAAAACACCCAAAAACCCGGCAGGTAATGGGAACAGGCTTAGGACTTTCCATAGTAAAAGGAATAGTGGAAGCACATCACGGCACAATCGATGTGGAAAGTGTCCCTGATAAAGGCACCACTTTTAGAATACTTTTGCCATTAATAGGATCTGATGAATAGGAGAAAACTGTCAATAAAGAGAGTGCTTATTATTGACGATGAAGCAGTTGTAAGAAAAGGTATCAGCCGGGCACTGAAAGGTAAAGGAATAAGAGCCGCATCAGCCTCCACAGGACTGCAGGCCCTAAAAATAATGGAGGGGCAGATATTCGATTTGGTTCTTCTTGATATAAAACTCCCAGATATCGATGGAATAGAGGTATTAAAAAAGATAAGAGCTCATTACCCAAACACTCCGGTAATAATGATTACTGGTTATCCATCCATAGATACCGCAGTGGAATGTATCAAATTGGG
>JALVMZ010000613.1 GCA_027032655.1 Desulfobacteraceae bacterium | reverse complement strand
CACATATACTTGCTTGTTATATTAATACGAAAATTATTGAAAATCCATACTCCAATCTTTCTAAGGTTATTTTTTAATGACAATTTGATATTGACATAGGGATATGTTTACATTAATTTTTCATAAAATCTTCAGACCGTTGATATTGTATCTGTCCTTCGAAAGTATTAATAGCGATTTGTCCTGCTTTTGCTCTTCTGGTTCAAATTAAGTTTAATTGCTCTTTAAAAAATTCTTATAATTTTTTCTCTTAATATTCCAGGAGATGCCTTTAATTATTAACCCAAAAAAAGGAGGATAAGGTCATGAAGCATCGGGGAGCATTAATCCTTTTGGTGGCAGTATTATGCCTATTTACCATGCCCTATTTTATGCCTTTTTCCTGTTCAGGCATAGCTGCTGAACCTATAATTATTGGAGTTCCCACATCACTTTATACGCCATTTGGAAGAGAGGGACTGCGGGCAGTAAGACTTGCAGTAGAAGAGATAAACAAAAAGGGTGGTGTGCTTGTGGGAAAACAGAGGCGACCATTCAAAGTGGTGGTTGCTGATACCAGGGGGGGTGAGCCAGGGACTCCTGTGCATGATGCACTGATGGCATATGAGAAGTTGATTACAAAAGAGAAACCACATGCCATTGTAATAGGGGCATTCCGCTCTGAGGTCCTCATCGCAAGCATGGACCTTGTTGCAAAATACAGGATTCCTCAGCTTGGAACCATTGCCCAGACTCCCAAGTTTCAGGCAAAATTCAAGAAAAACCCTGCCAAATACAAGTATCTTTTCAGAGTAACAACAGATGCCCTTGTTCCTGCCACATATATAGCGCACACACTTGATATATTGAAAAAGGACTATAACCTGAACAATGTGTATTTTATTTACCAGGATACCCTCTGGGCAAAGGCATTTGCTGGCCTTATGAAAAAGCACTGTGCGAAAACCGGATGGAAGGAAATTTCATTTGATGCATATGCCGCAGGTGCCTCAGATTTCTCTCCAGCCCTTACAAAGGCAAAGGAAAACGGAGCTCAGGTTATTGCAATGGTATGGGATGTGCCACTTGGGGCTGGAATTTTTGTTAAGCAATATGTGGCAATGAAAGTCCCTGCCCTGCTTATAGGATTCATACCTCCAATGGGCTCTCCCATGGCAGTTCAATCTGTAGGACCTGAGGTGGAATACAGCATCACTGTTGAATTCCCGGTGGGCGCGTCCCTTCCATTAAAGAAGCTTACCAGGACAGTAGAGTTTCTGAGCAAATTCAAGAAAAAATACGGCTCATTACCTGAAGCACCAGCAGTAAATTCATCTGCTTATGATGCTGTATATATACTTAAAGATGCAATAGAGAGGGCGGGCAGCCTTGATCCTGATAAGCTGGTTGCTGCGCTTGAGAAAACAGATTATAAAGGTGTATCAGGAAGAATCAGATTTAATGAAAATCACATAGCCATATTCGGTGAAAAAGACCCCAATGAGACAGGTGTCTCAGTGGTGTTCCAGTGGCAGAAGGACAAGAATGGTAAATTGAGGAGAGTGCCTGTATATCCTTCATTCCTTGCAGAAGGGAAAATAATACTTCCACCGTGGATGAAAAAATAGAGTATGTCAACCATTGTATATGGACTAATAAACAGCATAATACTTGCGCTTTATGCGCTGGGTTTTAGCCTGACTTATGGGATAAGTGGGCTTGCAAATTTTGCACATGGCGCCTTTTACATCCTGAGCGGATATGTTGCATGGAATATTATTCATCAACTGAGTATTCCATTTCCCATTGCGGCTGTTATCACAGTCATTATCACAGCACTGATTGGCTTTGTATTTTACTGGCTGATTATTCTCAGGATTAGAGGCATTGTGCTTGCTGAGCTGATTGTTACATTCGCTTCTGGAGTTGCCATACTTCAGATTTTAATGTGGAGAGGATTTTATGGAATAAGATACAGCCTTCCCCTGTTCCTTAAAGGCGGGATTCAGGTCTTTGGAGTTGCCATTGACTATCAACGACTGTTTGTGCTTCTGACAGGAGTTCTGCTGGTTGGAGGGATTTATCTCTTTGTGCATTACACAAAGACCGGACTTGCATTCAGGGCAATGGCACAGGATGAAAGGACTGCGCTCTGTGTGGGAATTGAATATGACTGGATAGGTTCTCTCAGTCTTGCATTTGGTTCCGCCCTTGCTGCAGTTTCAGCAATGGTAATACTTCCCCTTGGAATGATGGAATCATCCATTGGAATGGAGGTCCTCATATATGCCCTTGCTGTTGCCATTGTGGGGGGGCTTGAAAGCACAACTGGCATGATTGCAGGTAGCTTTATAATTGGTTTTGGACAGGTTCTGGCAGCAAGATACATAGGTCCAAAATGGATGATAATTGTCCCTCTTGCTGCCATTATACTTGTCCTGGCGGTAAGGCCCTCGGGCATATTTGGCAAATTTAAGGAGATAGAAGAAAGGGTTTGAACCAGAAGAAACAGATTTACAGAAAGAAAAGACTTGACCGTGGTATAAAGGCACGATCTGATACCATATATGCTATAGCATCCAGAAGAGACCTCATATACCTTCTTATGCCACGGGTTATTCCTGTGATTGGCCTTTTAATCCTTCCTCTTTTCCTTGAATCATACTATGAAAAGGTTCTGCTTCATGCGTGCCTCTTCGGTCTCCTGGCCCTTAGCTGGGATTTTATGGCATCATGTGGTCTATTCTCATTGGGGCAGGCCCTATTTTTTGGAGCAGGAGCATATGTATCCGGTATCCTGAATCACTATTTTCATCTGCCTGTGCTCCTTTCAATACCTCTGGCCACACTTGGAGGTGGTCTTATATGTGCTGCACTGCTATCCTCCG
>JALVMZ010000612.1 GCA_027032655.1 Desulfobacteraceae bacterium | reverse complement strand
AGAGGCTCCTCAATTAACGGCAAATGGGTGAAGCCTGAAAATGTGCACTTAACAGTGGTGTTTCTGGGAAATATTGAGACAACCATGATTGATGCCATGAAAGATGAAGTAAAAAAGGTTACTGATAAGACTGAACCCTTCAGTGTCTGTTTAAAAGGAATTGGGTGCTTCCCGGATATAAAAAGGCCCAGGGTATTATGGATAGGACTTGATGGTGATATCAAAAGGATGTCTAATTTACGGAAGAATTTAATGAAAAGGCTGAAGCCTTTTGGAATCAAGGAGGAGAAAAGGGCATTCAGACCCCATCTTACCCTGGGCAGATTTAAGAGATTCAATCAGTCTTTAAAAAATCAGCTAATGGAGGTGTTTGAAAGATACAGAGATATTTCAAGCAGGGATTTCGTATTAAAAGAGCTTACTCTGTTCAGGAGTGAGCTCAAACCGGATGGAGCACATTATACGAGGCTTTACAGTTTTCCTTTGAATAATAATTAACAGGATGTAAGCACAGGAGGTAATCATGTCATCCATTGATAAAAATAAGGCCATAGATCATGCCATATCCCAGATTGAAAGGCAATTTGGAAAAGGCTCAATCATGAAGATGAGTGCTGACAGGGTCATTGATATTCCATTCATACCCACAGGTTCCCTGGCCCTTGACCTTGCCCTGGGGATTGGAGGTGTTCCCAGAGGCAGGATTGTTGAGATATTTGGACCGGAGTCCTCTGGCAAGACCACTCTTGCCCTTCATATTGCAGCAGAAGCACAGGCAAGAGATGGAATGGTGGCTTTTATAGATGCAGAACATGCACTTGATGTATCCTATGCAAGAAGACTGGGTGTGGATGTGGATAATCTGCTTGTATCCCAGCCTGATACAGGTGAGCAGGCACTTGATATTGCAGAGATACTGGTTAGAAGTGGAGCAATGGACCTTTTAATAATAGACTCTGTGGCAGCCCTTGTCCCAAGGGCAGAGATTGAAGGCGAAATGGGGGATCAGCATGTGGGGCTTCAGGCAAGATTGATGTCCCAGGCACTTAGAAAACTCACAGCAACTATAAGCAAATCCCAGACCTGTGTGGTTTTTATAAATCAGATAAGGATGAAAATTGGCGTAATGTTCGGAAGTCCTGAGACCACCACAGGAGGAAACGCCCTTAAGTTCTATGCAAGTCAGAGGCTGGATATAAGAAGAATAGGATCCATTAAAGAGGGTGATCAGGTGGTTGGAAACCGAACAAGGGTGAAGGTGGTAAAGAATAAGATTGCTCCACCTTTTAAAGAGGCAGAGTTCGATATAATATATGGTCATGGGATATCCAAGGAAGGAGATGCCCTTGATCTGGGAGTAAATCTGGGAATAATAGAAAAGAGCGGATCCTGGTATTCTTACAAAGGGGAGCGGCTCGGTCAGGGAAGGGAAAATGCAAAGAGATTCTTATCTGAAAATAGAGATATTTTTGATGAAATTACGGACCTCATTAGAGAGAAAACAGGCCTTAAAAAGCGGGAACAGATAAATCTTCAGAACAAGGAGGGAAAGTAGTCTTGTCACTCAGTTTTGGTGAAATTCGAAGAATCTTCCTGGATTATTTTAAAGAGAGGGGACACGAGATAGTTCCAAGTTCTTCATTGATTCCAAGAGATGATCCCACACTGCTTTTTACCAATGCAGGGATGGTTCAGTTCAAGAGACTTTTTCTGGGCGAGGAGAAAAGATCATACACAAGGGCAGCATCTTCACAGAAGTGTGTTCGTGCTGGCGGAAAACACAATGACCTGGAAAATGTGGGATACACAGCAAGACATCATACATTTTTTGAGATGCTGGGCAACTTCTCATTTGGTGATTATTTCAAGCAGGAAGCAATCCTGTGGGCATGGGACCTCCTTACCCGGGTTTATGGTCTTCCACCTGAGAAGATGTTCGTTTCAATATACAAAGATGATGAAGAGGCATATAAGATATGGCAGAAAGAGGTGGGAATCCCGGATGAAAAGATCGTGAGACTTGGAGAAAAGGACAACTTCTGGACAATGGGAGATACAGGTCCATGCGGACCATGCTCAGAGATACTGATAGACCAGGGGGAGGAGCTCTCCTGTGGAAGTCCAGATTGTGCTCCGGGATGTGATTGTGATCGCTACCTTGAGATATGGAATCTTGTTTTCACCCAGTTTGATAGGCAACCGAACGGAGAACTTATACCTCTACCAAGACCTAATATTGATACAGGAATGGGACTTGAAAGGCTATCTGCCATTATCCAGGGAGTGAGTTCCAATTATGATACAGATATCTTCAGCCAGATTATGGAGAGAATAGAGGAACTCTCAGGGAGAAAATATACAGGCTCAGGCTCAAAAGAGGATGTTGCGTTCAGGGTAATAGCAGATCATTCAAGAGCATCAGCATTTATTATAGGAGATGGGGTGCTTCCTTCAAATGAAGGACGTGGATATGTGTTGAGGAGGATTATCAGAAGGGCTGTCAGGTTCGGGCAGGTGCTGGGACTGAAGGGTGTATTTTTAAACATGGTCACAGATAGGGTAATTGATATCATGGGTCAGCACTATGGTGAACTTCTTATATCAAGAGAGTTTATAAATGGAGTGGTGAAAAACGAAGAAAGGCACTTTCAGGACACACTTAATTACAGCATCAGGATATTGAATGACCATATAGATGAGTTAAAAGCAAAGGGTGAAAAGATAATCCCAGGGGAAGTGGTCTTTAAACTTTATGATACTTATGGGCTTTCCTTTGATATAGTGGAGGATGTTGCAAAGGAAGAGGGTCTCTCAGTTGACATTGAGGGCTTTAATCAATGGATGAATAAGAGAAGAGAGCTCTCCCAGGTATCCTGGAAGGGGAGTGGAGAAGAGGAGATTCCCCGCATCTACAGAAAGCTGATGTCCCAGGGAACCTCAACCATATTCAGGGGATATGAAACTACAAGCTGTGAGGCCAGAATTATTGCCATTGTATCAGAAGAAGAGCAGGTGCCGGTAGTAGAAGAATCCCGGGAGATTGAACTGATCCTCGATGAGACCCCCTTCTATGGGGAGGCAGGGGGACAGGTGGGAGATACGGGCTGGATTAAGGGAGAATCCGGTTCCATCAGAATAATGAATACAGTAAAAATAGGTGATGGGATTATTGTCCATAAGGGCAGGGTTGAGAGTGGTTCAATTAAAGAGGGGGAAAGGGTTGTTGCAGAGGTGGATTCAGAAAGAAGAAAGGATATTGCCAGAAACCACACCGCAACACATCTCCTTCATGCTGCCCTGCGTGAGGTGCTGGGCGAACATGTAAAACAGGCAGGTTCACTGGTTGCACCTGATAGACTTCGTTTTGACTTTACCCACTTTAAAAAACTATCTTCAGGGCAGATTCATGATGTGGAAAGGCTTGTAAATAGACGCATCAGAGAAAATTACCCCCTTTCTACGAGAATAATGAAAAAGGATGAAGCAATAAAAACCGGTGCCATGGCCATATTTGAAGAGAGATACGGAGAGACCGTGAGACTGGTCCAGATAGGGGAAGATGTTAGTAAAGAGCTCTGTGGTGGAACCCACACATCAAGAACAGGGGATATCGGGGTATTTAAGATAATCTCTGAAGGTGCGATTGGGTCAAATTTGAGGAGAATTGAGGCAGTAACCGGGGCATCAGCCATTGAATGGATAAATCAGCAGATAGACGAGCTTGACAACATAGCATCCCTTTTAAAGGGAACAAAGGGGCAATTAACTGATAGGATTAATCAGTTGCTCAGTCATCAAAAGCAGATTGAAAAGGAGCTGGAGTCCCTCAGGGCAAAACTTATACATAAGGAGACGCAAGAGCTCATTTCAGATGTAAAAGAGATAGATGGAATAAGGATTATCAGTCGCAGGGTGAAAAGCGAATCACCAAAGGAGTTGAGAGACTTTGCAGACCGCATAAAAGAGAAGCTTAAATCCGGAATAGTGGTTCTTGGAGCACAGAAAGATAAAAAGGCAATGCTGGTATGTGTGGTTACCAAGGACCTGGTAAACAGGGTATCAGCAAATGATATTATAAGATCCCTATCCGCTATTGTGGGAGGAAAGGGAGGTGGAAGGGATGATATGGCCCAGGGAGGGGGGCCTGTAACAGATAAGCTACCTGAAGCACTGGATTCTGTAGTAAATATCGTTCAATCCAGCCTTAAAACCTAATTTAAATGTTTAATCTCCAGGTCAATAGATGTGTAATAAATCATAATGGTATCATTTATGAAATAAATCAGGCGGATGGTATCGTCCTTTCGCTTCCGTTCGCTCCGCCGTCCATGGCTTCGCTCACTGCTGATCAGGCACCAAATTATCGTATTGATGAAGTGAGCAACTTTAATGTTACTGATCACGAAATTATCTGGAATTTGGTGCCTGATAAAGCCGCGAAATGTTGATACCATCCACCTGATGGGCTGTCCGGGTCTTTGTTGTAGCGAATGGCGGGAGGGCTTCGTCAGGCACTAAATCCATTGTATACAGGAATTAGCTTTGATAATTCTTCTTAAGATTATAATTTAGTGCCTGACCAGCCCGGGAGACTTCTGAGCGAAAACAAAGACCCGCATAGCCCCCAAGGAATATATCCTGATAATAATAAATAATTAGGAAATTATTTGTTTAAATTATTGGGTGGATTTATTGAGTTTCTCTTTGCATTTTCTGATGTATTCAAGGGCCTCATTATACTGCCCCATATCAGGATAATTCTTGATCAGGTAACTGAATCTGTCCATTGCAGCCTGATATTTTCCTGTCTTATAATAAAATCGGCCCACATAGAGCTCATATTCTGCAAGGTAGATCAGACACTTGCGCAGGTGTTTCCTTGCCATATGGGCATATCTATTTCTGGGGAATCTCTTGATAAGACGCTTAAATTCTTCAGCGGCCTTCATTGTATGGGTCTGGTCACGGTCTATGGTGGATATCTGTTTAAAATGACACATGCCCTTTTGATAAATCACATAGGGGATTTCAGGATTTTTTGGATGTAACATCTCAAATTCATCATAAGCATCAAGTGCAGAATCATATTCCTGACGGTAATAAAGTGTATCCGCAAGTCTGAGTTCTGCCTCTACTGCATATTTACTATAAGGATATCTGTCTTTTAACATCTCAAATAGATCCGATGCCTCCTCATATTTCCCTGCCTTTAGCTTTGCCCTCCCTTCCTGAATCAGTTCCTGAGGGGTCTTGTCCTCTTCTTCTCCAAATATCTTATCCCAAAGGGAATAACCATAGTCCAGAACAGCTCCACATCCTGATGAAAAAAATAAGAAAAAAATCAAAAATACCAAGTATCTCTTGGATAACATATATCTGGATATCATCACTTTCCTTTGCCTTTATTTGAGGGATTCAATGTATTTTTCTGCTGAAAATGCAGCGGCTGCACCTTCTCCCACTGCAGTGCTGATCTGCCTTAAGGGTTTTGACCGAACATCCCCTGCTGCAAAGACCCCTGGCACAGAAGTCTCCATATTATTGTTGGTTACAATAAAACCCTGCTCATCAAGTTTCAATTTTTCTGAAAAGATTTCTGTATTGGGCTTTGTGCCAATAAAAACAAATACACCTTTTACATTTTTTATAAAGGTCTTACCTGTCTTTACATTTTTGAGCTCCACTGCTTCAACACTATCTTTGCCTTTTATACTTATTGGAATGGTATCCAGCACAAGTTCTATCTTATCATCTGAAAAGAGGCGTTCCTGTAATAGTTTTATGGCCCTGAGTTCATTCCTCCTGTGAACAAGATAGACACGATTTGCAAATCTTGTGAGGAATAAGGATTCTTCAGCAGCAGTGTCCCCACCACCTATTACCACCACTTCTTCTCCCCTATAAAAGGGGCCGTCACATGTGGCACAATAGGATACGCCTTTTCCTGTGAACTCTTCTTCTCCAGGGATTCCAATCTTCCTGGGGGTAGCACCGGTTGCAATGATTATAGCTTTGGTCTTTAATTCTTCCTTGCCGGAAAAGACAACCTTTTCAGAGCTTTTTATATCGATTCCAGTAACTTCTTTATTCTCTATCAGAAGGCCGAATTTCTCAGCCTGTTTTCTCATCCTATCAATTAATTCAAATCCTGATATACCATCAGGAAAACCAGGATAATTTTCCACCCAATCTGTGGTTAAGACCTGACCTCCGGGTGCAAATCTCTCTATAAGGATCACCCGCAACCTGGCCCTTGCAGAATAGATGCCTGCTGTGAGCCCCGCAGGTCCACCACCTATTATAATTAAATCATACATTACAGCAATTTCTTGATCTCTTCTTCTATTACACTCTTTGGTTGTGCGCCGATAATAGTATTTACTGCCTTTCCTTCTTTAAATAATATGAGTGTTGGGATATTACGGATTCCAAACTTTGCTGGTGTTTGCTGATTCTGGTCAACATTCATTTTTGCAATTTTAATCTTTCCACCATACTCTGCTGCAAGTTCTTCCACCACGGGGGCCACCATCCTGCAGGGACCACACCAGGCGGCCCAGAAGTCCACCAGGGCAGGAATATCTGAATTTAGTATCTCCTGTTCAAATGTCTGATCCGTTACTTCAAGGACATTTCCCATATAGTATCTCCTTTCTTTGTTTTTAAGTATTGCCTATTGAATTAACATCCAGAGGGTTTTTTGTCAAGTTAAACGCAGGAAGAACATTGATTACTTTTTAATGTATAAAAGCATTAAATAAATTGCTATATTAATATCATGAAAAAAGGTGAGAAAACAGTATTTACCTGTCAGGTATGCGGAGCAAAAATGCCAAAATGGATGGGCAGGTGTCCTGGCTGTGGAGAATGGGACAGTATAGTAGAGGAGAAACAGATTCCTGATTATGATTTAAAATCAAAAATAGATATTCAATATCCTGAGCCACTCACTAAAATCTCCACTGAAAAGATACCAAGAATAAAGACAGAGATAGAGGAATTTGACAGGATTCTGGGTGGTGGAATAGTCAAGGGCTCCATGATTCTGCTTGGTGGGGACCCGGGGATTGGTAAATCCACCATAGTGCTTCAGGTAATGGGAAGCCTGACCCAGAAGGGACACAGGTGTCTTTATATTTCAGGAGAGGAGTCACCCCAGCAGATAAAGATGAGGGCAGAGAGACTGGGATTAAAGGATGAGAGCCTTTATATACTGAGTGAGACATGCATGGATGGAATCATTCCATTATGCGATAATTTCAAGCCAGAATTCATTGTCATTGACTCCATTCAGACCATGTTTACGCAGTCCCTTTCATCTACACCTGGAAGTATTGGGCAGATAAGGGATGTGGCCTCTCTTTTGCTCCAGTGGACCAAAAAGAATGATGTCTCCTGCTTTTTGGTGGGGCATGTCACAAAAGAGGGTGCCATTGCAGGCCCCAGGGTGCTTGAACACCTTGTGGATACTGTTCTTTATTTTGAAGGAGAGAGGAATTCCATTTTCAGGATATTGAGGGCGGTTAAGAACCGATTTGGATCAACAAATGAGATTGGGGTATTTCATATGTCCCAGGATGGACTGAAAGAGGTCAAAAACCCATCAAGTATATTTCTTAAGGAAAGGCCTGAGAAAAGTCCTGGTTCTGCAATTGTATCCTGTATTGAAGGGACAAGGCCTCTTCTGGTTGAAGTGCAGGCACTTGTTAACAGCACCACATTTGGAATGCCCAGGAGAACTGCCATGGGTATTGACCATAACAGGATATCACTGCTTGTGGCGGTAATTTCAAGAAGAATGGGCATTGAGATGGGGGATCAGGATATTTATGTAAATGTGGCAGGTGGCCTTAAGATATACGAGACAGCAGCAGACCTGGGAATAGCAGGTGCCATGATATCGAGCTTTCTGGATAAACCCATTGTTCAGGACACAGTAATGTTTGGAGAGATAGGGCTTGCAGGGGAAGTTCGGGGGGTTAATCAGCCAGATATTAGAGTAAAAGAGGCCATTAAACTGGGATTTAAAAGATGCATATTATCAAAGGGAAATCTGGAATCATGTAAACACATAAATAGCGCTCAATTACTGGGCGTCTCTTCCATTTCTGAACTTATAGATCATCTCTTTTAAAATATTCTATAAAAATTGAATCTTGTTGAGGGGTTGACAAAGGATAAAAAGGGATTATCTCTTAGTAAAAAATAAAATTGAATTTTCTTTGGAAAGGAGGGATGTGATATGGTGCTCCGGAGATTCCGCCCCCTGATAGAGTGGGACTTGAAAAATCCTTTTGAAGAGCTTGAAAGAATGAGAATGGAAATGGATAGACTATTTGAGAGCATTACGGGAGGTCTTCTGGGAGAGACATTTTCAGGTGTATATCCACTGATTAATATAACAGAAGACAAGGACAATTTCTATATCAGGGCAGAAGTGCCAGGACTGAAAGAGAAAGATATTGAGATATCTGCTACATCAGATACTCTGACCATATCAGGGGAAAGGAAGGCAATAGCCCATGAAGAGGATGTTAAATACCATAGAAGGGAAAGAGACACAGGGAAATTCAGCAGGGTGGTTACACTTCCTGCTCAAATTGACCCAGATAAAGTGGATGCAACCCTATCTGATGGGATTTTAACAGTGGTTCTACCAAAAAGTGAGGCTGTAAAGCCAAAACAGATTGCCATTAAGAGTTAGAAAAGAGGGTAATAAGAAAGGGGGGATGGACATGGCAGATACCAAG
>JALVMZ010000611.1 GCA_027032655.1 Desulfobacteraceae bacterium | reverse complement strand
TTCGGCATATCACTCATGCCAAAATGGATGCCTCAGCATCCTGCAGTCAAGAGGATAGGAAGGCTCATGTTACCTGCCATATTTGGCTCTGCCATATACCAGTTCAATCAGTTTATCAATACCCTGCTGGCATCATTTCTGGAAGATGGGAGCATATCCTGGCTTTACTATGCTGACAGGCTGGTTCAGTTCCCTTTGGGGGTCTTTGCAATTGCAGTGGGAACCGCACTGCTGCCATCACTTTCCTCCCAGGCCATTGAAAACCAGATGGAAAGATTTACCCAGACACTTAATTATTTCCTTAAGATGGTTCTATTTATTTCCATCTCATCCCTTACAGGGCTGATTGTGATAGGAAAACCAATCATCCAGCTATTCTTTGAAAGGGGGGCATTCACCCCGCATTCAACTGATATGACATATCTTGCCCTTATTTATTACTCCTTAGGGCTCTGGGCATTTTCAGGATTAAGGATCATGATTAATGCCTTCTATTCACTTCAGGATACATTAACCCCTGTAAAGATATCAGCACTTACATTTGCAATCAATCTTGCACTTGGACTGATACTTATGGGGCCAATGAAACACAGTGGGCTTGCCCTTGCACTCAGTATATCCTCTTCAATTCAATTGTTGATCCTGATGGCAATGCTGAAAAAAAGGCTAAAAGCCTGGTCAATAGGGTGGATATTTGGAGATGCCCTCAAATATGTGCTTGCCTCAGCCCTGATGGGATTCATACTTCATATACTTTATAAAAAGATGCTTCTCTTAGAGATATTTTCAGGAACCCTGAGAACCACAGGAATGATCTTCCTGCTTATTATTACAGGAGTTGTAATTTATTTTCTCTTTACAACCCTTCTGGGGGCCAATCCATTTAAATCCCCGCCCGATAAAAAATAGGTCGGTAAACGATTACCTTCTTCTCAGTCCTATGAACTTTCCATCTTTGTAATATCCCTTTAATTTTATACCACTGGGGTATATGAGAACACCCTTTCCATAAGGATTTCCCTCTTTAAATTTCCCCTGAAAGGTCTTCCCATCAGGATATATCATTTCACCCTCACCGTCTGGAAGGCCGTTCTTGAATTCACCCCTGTAAATGCCTCCATTTTTCATATAAAGCACACCACTTCCATGAGGCTTTCCATCCTTAAATGATCCCTCATATTTAATCCCATCATCTGACACAAATACCCCTTTTCCGTTTATACAATCACCCTCTATACATTTTGGATGGGCTGTTCCCAAAAGGAATGAAATTAAAGCAACTATAATAATTATGATTCGCATACCTGAATTAGTTTGATTAAGTTTTTTAATTAATATTATGTTCTTTATTATACTATTATACATTATTATTGCAATATAAAAACCCTGAACCCTACTTCCGGACAAAACATCTTGACTGAACAACTAATTTTAATTAAATTTTACCAAAATCATTAAAAATTTAATATCTAAAATTTATTAGGTATGGGATTATGAATAATGGAAAGATAACATTGAGACAGCTTGAAACCCATCTCTTCAAGGCCGCTGATATTCTGAGGGGAAAGATGGATGCCTCAGAATATAAAGAATACATTTTTGGTATGCTATTTTTAAAACGCGTTTCAGATGTCTTTGATATAAAAAGGCAGGAAATAAAGGAGAAATATAAAAATCAGGGATTTTCCAATAAAGAGATTAATGAGCTGATGGAAGATCAAGGTTTATATGAGGATACATTTTTTGTTCCTAAAAGGGCAAGATGGGAAAATATTATCAATTTAAAGGAAGATGTTGGTAATAAATTAAATAAGGCTCTGGCATCATTAGAAGAGGCAAATTCTGAACTTGATGGTGTTTTAAAACATATAGACTTTAATGCCACAAAAGGAAAGACCCGGCTTAAAGACCAACAACTTATTGACCTTATACACCACTTTAACAGATATAGATTAACAAACGAAGACTTTGAATTTCCTGATTTACTGGGGGCTGCCTATGAATATCTTCTCAAAGAATTCGCTGACTCAGCAGGTAAAAAGGGTGGTGAATTTTACACCCCTGCCCATGTAAAGAAACTGATGGCCAGGATTGTTAAACCCCAAAGTGGCATGACAGTTTATGATCCCACGGTTGGCTCAGGAGGTTTTCTTATAGAAGCGAGACATTATGTGGAGGAGCAGGGACAGAATCCCAGAAACTTAGCCCTTTATGGACAGGAACTAAATGGATTGACTTGGTCAATCTGCAAGATGAATATGATTCTCCATAATATTCCAGATGCACATATTGAAAATGAAGACACATTAACGACCCCTATGTTTGTTGAAAATGGATATATAAAGAGATTTGATAGGGTTTTAGCCAATCCGCCTTTTTCACAGAATTATACCCGTCAGAATATGCAATTTACTGAAAGATTCAAGTATGGATTCACTCCTGAGACAGGTAAAAAGGCTGATCTTATGTTTTTACAACATATGATTGCCAGTTTAAAGGAAAATGGCATTATGGCTTCTGTTATGCCCCATGGTGTCCTGTTTAGAGGAGGACAGGAAAAGGTTATAAGAGAAGGTATTATTAGAGATGATTTGATTGAAGCAATCATAGGACTACCTGCCAAACTCTTTTATAATGTTGGAATACCCGCATGTATTATCGTGATTAACAAAAATAAACCAAGACACTTAAAAAATAAGATATTATTCATCAATGCAGATAGGGAATATGGCGAGGGACGAAATCAGAATTATCTAAGGCCAGAAGATATTGAAAAGATTGTAACAGTATTTACAGACAAGAAGGAAATACCAAAATACTCTAAAATAGTTGATATAAAGCAAATTGAACAGAATGATTTCAACCTTAACATCAGGAGATATGTTGACAATTCTCC
>JALVMZ010000610.1 GCA_027032655.1 Desulfobacteraceae bacterium | reverse complement strand
GGACAACCCTGTAGCTGTTCTTAAACTCATCAATTACAATTGCATTATAACTATCCTTTCTGTTCTCTTTAATATATTTTATTACCCAGTATCTGATTCTGGACTGTTTAATCCTTTCTATGTCTCTTACTGCAGGGGTGAGTTCCATCCTGATGGCATCGAGCTCTTCTCTTGTATAGGGGATATCCTCTCCAAGCAGAAAATTTCTTATTTGTCTCTGGACCACTAAATCAAAGTATCTCCTTATGGGTGATGTGGCATTGGTGTATATATCAAGGCCCAGTCCAGAATGGGGAGCAGGGTCAATGTCAATAATCAAGGGGTTAAGTCTTCTTCTCTGTTTAAAGACAAAATAGATGTAGTCCATATTATCTCTATTCAGTCTCTCATTTGGAGTGTCCTGAGTCCTATAGAGCATGGGGATATTATTTTCACGGGCAAATCTTGCGAAGGCCCAGTTATAAAGTATCATTGCCTCGGCAATCATCCTCCTGGAGGGGGTATCCTGTGGCACAAGCCTTACTGATACCTTTCCCTCGTCTGAAAACTCAATGGAGATTTCAGGAAGAGATATTAACATTGCACCCTTTTCAATCCTCTTTTTTTGAAGAAGAAAAGTAACTTCATTTAAAAGCTGAAACTCCTCTTTTTCTTCAATTACAGCGTTTACATCATCATATACATAGTGTTCATTTACCCTTAGGATGCTGAGAAATATGTCCACATCAATGATATTACCCTCTTTATCGATTCGGGAGATAAGAGATATTGCTCTTCTTTGTTTATCTTTTAAGAGACTCAGTGAATTCTGTGACAATTCAGGAGGAAACATGGGAATCTGCTGTCTTGGAAGATAGATGGAGGAACCCCTTAGACGTGCCTCCCTGTCCAGTGTGCTCTCTTCAGGCACAACACTTGCAACATCTGATATGTGTATTCCCAGAACATAGTCACCATTTTGCTTTTTAATGCTTATTGCGTCATCAAAATCCCTTGTAAGCGGTCCATCAATGGTGAAGATGTTCTCAGCGGTCAGATCCTCTCTCCCGGTCCTTTCAATGGTAAGGGCGGATAGCCTTTTTGCCTCCTCAATCAGTTCATTTTTAAATGTTCTTCTTATGTCAAGACGAATAAGTTCAATGTTTTCGTTTTCATCCCATATGCCAAGATCAATCAGGATATCTCTTATCTTTTGAGGGCCTCCGATCTGGGCCTTTTTAAGAAGCTCTTTGGTGTATTTATAATCAGGGGCCTCATTTTGAAATACCACATAGTTTATCAACATCCTGATAATCTCTTCTTTATATGGAGGGGAATCAGCAGGTCTTCCAGATGCCACCTCCATCAGCCATCTTGCTCCAAGTTCAAGAATCAGGTTTCTCTTTTTCTCCTCTTCCCTCTGTCTTATTATCTGCTCAATTTTCTCTTCCGAGTTGGGAATAAAGGAGCCATCCTTTAATTTAAAATATATCCTGTCCTCAAATAGTGCACGCACAAGGGCAGATACATGATTGTCAGTTACATCTTCACCAAAACATAACTGGGATAGGTATTTGAAATCATATGTTTCCTTTTCATCCTTTACCAGTTCCCACAGTTCGGGCACATTCACCTGTTTTTTTAATCTGTCTCTTTCCTCATCTATCTCTTTTAAGAGTCTTAATTGCTCTCCCTTAGATAGCTCAAGGTTTATTGCTCTCTCTGAAATGAGAAACGCCCTTTTAAGGGATATGTTTACTTCCCTGTTGGATGTGGTAAGGAGATGCAGTCTGTTTGACCTATCTTCAAGGCAGATGGCACAAATAATATTGCCTTTATCTATATATTCAATTATCTTACCCTGATTCATATCTATAACCCTGCTTTGAACTTACTAACAGTTAATTTTCTACATGTCAATCAGCCCTTATAAGGGCTTGACTTAGAGGTCTATCTCATTTAGTTTTCAAAAAGAAGACTAATACAATAAAAGGCACATTATATGAAAATAAGACATATTATTCTCAGGATTCTGTTTTTCTGTCTTTGTATGATATTATTTCAT
The DNA here is from genome assembly GCA_027032655.1 of Desulfobacteraceae bacterium. Lineage (GTDB taxonomy): Bacteria > Desulfobacterota > DSM-4660 > Desulfatiglandales > JALVMZ01 > JALVMZ01. Next base: position 859 of record JALVMZ010000610.1, on the reverse strand, counting down.
TCTTTTTCAGGCTTAGGTCAATGTTTGGCTCAAGACCATAAAGAGTTAAATAGAAAAGAAAAACATAAAAACGATAGTATTTCCATATCCTTAATTGAGCTCTATCAGAAATACATATCTCCTGTAGATGGAAAGGAATGCCCCAGCTATCCATCCTGCAGTAATTATTGCAAACAGGCCATTAAAAGGCATGGATTTATAATGGGCTGGATCATGACAGTTGATAGATTGATACATGAAGGACGGCATGAGACAGAGGTATCTCCCTTTATCTTTATCAACGGGAAAAGGAAGATATATGACCCGGTGGAAAACAATGATTTTTGGTGGTATAAGCCAAAGAGAAGTCATTATAATAAAACGCCATTAAATGAAAGGAGATAAGATGAAAAGAAGCAGATATCTTTTGCTAATAATCTCCTTTATTCTTTTATTATGTCCTCTGCAGGCCTTCACAAAGACAATTGTTATAGATTCTGAAAAACAGTTCACCTTTGCAGTGACCCTGATGGATAAGGGAAGATATCAATCTGCCATTTCAGAGTTTGAAAGATTTATATATTTTTTCCCCAAGGATGCGAGGGTGGTTAACGCAAAGTATAGGATAGGCAAATGTTACTTTAAAATGGGTCAGTTTGAGAAGGCCCGCTCCATACTGGATGAGCTATACAGATCAAACAAAGAGAAAAAAATAGGAATTGAAGCACTCTTTTTAATTGGGGAGTCCTACTACAAACAGGGCGTATATGATGAGGCAGAAAGGATATTTGCTCTGATATCCTCCCAGAATGTATTCCCGGATATAAGAGATAGAGCAATATACAGGCTTTCATGGATAAAGATGAAACAGGGAAGATGG
>JALVMZ010000609.1 GCA_027032655.1 Desulfobacteraceae bacterium | reverse complement strand
CTGCTTGAGGATGTGGGGATGGAAAATGATTGAATTTTAATATATGGGTAAAAAGGAGGCTTTGTGGCAAAGAAGGGTATTGTTAAATTCAGGGAGGAGAGATGCAAAGGTTGTGGCCTTTGTGTTAGAGCCTGCCCAAAAGGCGTGCTTCATATAGGAGATAGGATCAATTCTAAGGGATATACCGTTGTAGAGGTGCGGGATGGCTCCCGGTGCACTGGTTGTGCTTTTTGTGCTGAAATGTGTCCTGATGTGGTAATTTCAGTTTTTAAATAATCTGTTATAAAGGAGGCCTGATTTGAGAGAAATCCTTCTTGTAAAGGGTAATGAAGCAATTGCAATGGGTGCAATTGATGCAGGATGTAAGTTCTATTTTGGTTATCCAATCACCCCCCAGAATGATATTCCAGAGTATATGGCAAAACACCTCCCTGAAGTGGGGGGCACATTTATACAGGCAGAAAGCGAGATAGCATCCATTAATATGTTAATGGGTGCAGCATCCACAGGAGCAAGGGCAATGACATCATCGTCCAGTCCTGGTATATCGCTCAAACAGGAAGGGATATCTTATATGTGTGGAAGTGAGATACCAGGGGTAATTGTTAATATGAGCAGGAGCGGGCCAGGGCTTGGTGGGATAGCCCCCTCCCAGGGTGATTATTTTCAGGCCACAAGGGGTGGAGGGCATGGAGATTACAGGACAATTGTTCTTGCTCCCTATTCTGTTCAGGAGGCATATGAGCTTTCTATAAAGGCATTTGATCTTGCAGATAAATACAGGAATCCTGTGGTAATACTGGGCGATGCACTTCTTGGTCAGATGAAAGAACAGCTCATTAGAAAAAAGGTGAGAACCAGAAAGTATAAAAAGGACTGGATCCTTACCGGTGCAAAGGGGAGAAAACCAAGACTCCTTAAATCCCTCTATCTCCAGGACGGAGAGCTAACAAAACATAACTGGAAGCTTTTTAAGAAGTATATGAGAATGAAAAAAGAGATTATGTTTGAAAAATTTATGATTAAAGGTGCCCGTTTAGTGGTGGTTGCATTTGGCTCCGTTGCCAGGATAATAAAGAGTTCTGTAATGATGGGGAGGGAGAAGGGGCTTAAAGTGGGGCTTTTTCGTCCAATAACGCTCTTCCCATTTCCTTATGATGAGATTGAGGAGATATCAAAGGGGGTAAAGCATTTTATGGGAATTGAACTTAACACCGGTCAGATGCTTGATGATATCAAGATAGCACTGTCAGGAAAAAAGTGCACTGTTGACTTTTATGGAAGACCGCCCGGGTCGATACCTTCACCGGATGAGCTTTTAAATGAGATAAAAAAGGTATATGATGAAAGGATTGGATAGATGAAACAGGTATTTAAAAGCCCGAAGGCACTGAAAGATGTTCCATTTCATTTCTGTCCGGGATGCCATCACGGAATTATCCACAGATTGGTTGCAGAGTGCATGGATTATTTCGGGATAAGGGAGCAGACCATTGGTGTTGCATCTGTTGGATGTTCTGTTTTTCTTTATGATTATATTGATGTGGATGTGATTGAGGCCCCCCACGGAAGGGCTTCAGCAGTCGCAACTGGTGTTAAAAGGGCAAGGCCGGATAATTTTGTTTTCACATATCAGGGGGACGGAGACCTGGCTGCCATTGGAACAGCAGAGATCATTCATGCAGGAAACAGGGGGGAGAATATTACGGTTATATTTGTAAACAATGCGGTATTTGGCATGACAGGGGGACAGATGGCACCGACCACAATAATCAACCAGGAGACCACAACCACCCCATTTGGAAGAAACCCTGCAAATGAAGGTTATCCCATCAGGATGTGCGAAGTCATGAGCAATCTATCCGGCACCAGGTTTGTCGCAAGGGTTGCAGTAAATAATCCAAAGGGTATATTTAAGGCAAAAAAGATTCTGAGGTCGGCATTTGAAGCTCAGCTCAACAAAGAGGGAATGGGTTTTGTGGAGTTTCTCTCAGCCTGCCCAACAAACTGGAAGATGGATCCCCTGAAGGCTGCTGACTGGGTGGGTGAAAAAATGACAGAAGTTTTCCCTCTTGGAATATTTAAAGGAGAATAACAGAGGAGGTAACAGTTGTATTTTGACTGTATAATAGCGGGATTCGGTGGACAGGGTGTAATGCTCATGGGTAATATACTGGCATATGCAGGTATCATAGAAAAGAGACAGGTTACCTACATGCCTGTATATGGTGTGGAGATGAGGGGTGGAACCGCCAATTGCACTGTGGTTATATCTGACAGCGCCATAGGATCCCCCATAATACATTCCCCTGTTTCAGCAGTTGTAATGAACAGGCCATCTTTTGAAAAATTTGGGCCAAGGGTAAAGAGAGGTGGGCTGTTACTGATAAATAGCTCTCTTGTTAAAAGTGATCTGATCAGGCTAAAGGGCATTAAGATGATTGATGTGCCATGTATTGAGCTTGCAAAAGAGGTTGGGAATCAAAGACTCGCAAACATGGTGATGCTGGGTGCACTTTCAGGTAGCACTGAAGTTGTTTCATTTAAATCATTAAAAAAGGCTCTGCCCTTGGCACTTGATAAGAGGTATCATGAAATGATACCATTAAATGTAAAGGCAATGGAAAAGGGACTTGATTATATAAACCACATAGAAGGATGAAAAAATGGAAGATAACAAAACAAAAAAGGAAAGAGACCAATATGAGGATTTCCTGGGAGAGATAAGCGGAAGGTTTGAGAGCCCCCAGCAGGAGAGGGATTTTATGGATAGCATCGGGGGAGAGGAGGCAGGCAAAGAAGTGGTAGAAGTCCATGTTGGGGAGAGGGTAAAAAGAGTCAGAGAGGATAAGGGGCTCAGTCTTGAAGATATAGAGAGCAGGACAGATATTGATAAGGAATATTT
>JALVMZ010000608.1 GCA_027032655.1 Desulfobacteraceae bacterium | reverse complement strand
CTGCCATTTTAAGAGCCTGCCTGAGTCCTCTTCCTTCCATGGGGCAAACCCTTTCTCCCATTTATAAAGCTCCCTTAATCTGAGTATAAGTCCACATATGGAATATATCCCGGCATGTATTGAATCCGATATCTCACAATTGGAAATTACCTGCTCTGTAATGGCATTTATATTAATCATCTCTTCCTTACCTGATGCCTTTATTCAAATAATCTTAACTGCACATTTTCGTTCTGACAATCCCTTATGGCATTAAGATCCAGACACTTATCATTACTGAGATCCGGATTCTTGCAGGCGCATACAGAAACACTTACTCCAAAACTATGTGAGATCCTTTTAAATCTCCTGTGCCCCTTCTCTCTTAATAATGGAGGCAATAGTCTGATTCTGGTGGATGTCCCTACAGATGTCCAGCCATCACCGGGATATGCACCATAGAGAAGTTCAAAAAATTGGCCGGGCAATTCCCTTTTGAGTTGTTCTAAAATCGCTGGTCTTAGATGTAAGTAACTTATGGTCATTTTTTTCACATAAGGTGAGATGCTCCTGCATAAGTTAAATACCTCATCTTCTGTATCAGTTAAAAAAGGAATTATGGGATCGACCCTTACTTCAGGGTCAAGTCCTGCACTTCTCAATCTTTTCAGATTGTCTATCCTCTCATCCATTGTTGCAGAGCCTGGTTCAAATATTGCTCTATATTCTTCAGAAACAGATACAATACCGATCCGTGGTCTTACCATTGGTAAATAATGAGAAAAGAGCTCAACAAATCTATCCGGTATCCATCCTTTTGTGAGAAAAGAGACACCTTTTTCGTTTTCAAGTAATATTCTCATGCATTCATATGTAATATCAAGAATGGCTGGATCCCTCTGAAAGCTATCTGATGCTGTCCCGAATACAACCCAGGTTACCTTCCTATTAAACCCGGGACTTTTAAGTTCATCAGACAATTTTTCAGGTAGATTTCCATAAATGAGAACATCTTTTTCAGGGGCTCCTGGATATCCTCTCGCATAGCAATAGACACACCTGAACTCACATCCATTTGTTATGTTAATTGCATGAAAATCACTCAGACAACCAAACCTGGGTCTATTTAAGGCCCTTCCCTTTTTATTCACAATTGTCATACTAAGAAAGAACCCTTCTAATATACCCCATTACATTTGATAATGCCCCCCTGTTTCCATGAACAAATTCCACAGCATTCTTACCCATAGTCCTCCTTTTATGGTTATCCGCCAGGAGTTCTGAAATACCCGTATATAATTCCTCTGCGTCTTTTACTCTTTCCCCACCTCCACATGAGATAAGCAAATCTGACATGGCAACAAAATTATGGGTATGGGGGCCAAATAAGACAGGAACCCCAAAACTCGCGGGCTCAAGAAGATTATGTCCCCCCACTGGAACCAGGCTTCCACCAACAAAGGCAACAGTGCCAATTCCATATATCCTTCCCAGCTCGCCTATACTATCAAGCACTATTACATCTAAAAGGGTGTTTTTGGAATCTATCTTAGACCTCAGAGTCCCCTTCAATCGCTTCCGGGCAATAAGATTCAGGATAAATTCTGCCCTGTTTATATCTCTTGGGGCCAGGATAAGGCGAAGTTGAGGGAAGTTACTTTTCAATCTTTTAAAAACATCCAGTATCAACTCCTCCTCTCCCGGATGCGTGCTGCCCGCAACAAGCACTGGTTCATTATCGTTTAATTTGAAAATCTTGAGCCATCTCCATTTTTCATCATAACCCATTGGTTTTACATCCTGATCAAACTTGATATTTCCAGTGGTAACCACTCTATCCGGGTGAACTCCAGTCATTATTAACCTCTTTCTGTCAAGTTCTGATTGCATCAGACAGAGGTCAATCATATTTAGCATATAGGAAGATATGGGTCTGAATCTCCTATACATCCTGAAAGTCCTGGGAGAGACCCTACCATTGATAAGAAATACAGTTATCCCTCTTGACTTCAATGCATGTATCATACCTGGCCATATGTCTGTTTCAACCAGGACAAATATCACAGGATTGACCTGATTAATAGTTCTCCTGTTAAGAAGCCAGAAATCAACCGGCATTGTAAATATTTGGGACACATGGGTTTCAAGTTTCTGTTTGGCGATGCGAAGTCCCTGTTTTGTCGAAACACTCATTACAATATTTTTCTCGGGATACTCGCGGTTCAATTCATGGACAAGGGGTATGGCACTCAGGACCTCCCCCAGCGATAGTGCATGTATCCATATATTATCGGAACTTCGAGCTCTGAATCTTGATGGCCCCAGCAGTCTCTCTCTTTTGTGCCGATCCTTTATCAATATAGTATAAGGCAAAACCGGAGTGAATAGATATGTCCATATAGCATTATATAGAATCGGGAAAATTCTCATCTTTAACCCTGTATTATTCAAATGATAAAAACACAATAAGCTGTATTTTTATCAATGGATATCCCTTAGATATATCATTATTTGATATAATTCACCTATGCCAGTGCAGGTATTTCAATTATGAATCTTGCTCCCTTCGGTATATTATCTTCCACTCTTATTTTTCCGTTGTGGTCATTTATTATGGTATTAACAATAGTGAGTCCAAGCCCTGTTCCATGCTTTTTGGTTGAGAAATATGGGTCAAACAATCTTGGTTTATCTTCAGGGGGTATGCCCTTTCCGTTATCAGCAATCTCCAGCCTTATTACATTTCTATCTGCATCATGAGAAAGGCTAATCATTATCTCCCCCTGCCCATCCACCGCATCAATAGCATTGTCAATTATATTGATAAGTGCCCTTTTCATCTGCTCCCTGTCAATATTTGCAAATGGGATATTATCTGCTTTAACATACTCGAATTTTATATCTTTTCCTGTCTCAGCAAATAACCCAAGGGTCTCAGTTACTACCATATCCATCCTGTCTGGCACAGGATTTGAGTCCGGCATTTTAGCAAACCTTGAAAACTCATTCACCAGCCTTTTGAGTTCCTCCACCTGATTAATTATCATATCTGTGCACTCATTAAATATCTTCCCGTCCTCCTGTGTGAGTTTATCTCCATACTTCATCTTTAATCTCTGGGCGGACAATTTAATGGGGGTTAGAGGATTCTTCACTTCGTGGGCAATCCTCCTTGCCACTTCCCGCCAGGCTGCAACCCTTTGCGCCCTCTCAAGCTCTGTAATGTTTTCAAACACAGCAACCAGTCCCAGATATTTGCCCTGATCATCCCTCAGCACATTCAAATATACCAATAATGTTAGATTCTTTTCTCCAACCGATATGGTTATCTGTTTCTCCATAAAACCCTTTTTAAATAGCTCTTTATTATTCAGAAAGTCATTTATTACCTGAGAATACTCTTCACCAATTATCTCTTTGTAATTTTTACCGATTATATCCTCTGCCTTTACCTGAAGCATTCTTTCGGCTGATTTATTAATGGTGAGAATGTTCCCTTTTTCATCTGCTGATACCACTCCTGATGCAATATTTTGAAGCACTATCTCCATATAAAGTTTCCTTTTTTCCAGCTCAATATTGCTATTTATGAGTTCCCGGTGCGCCTTTTCCAGTTGAAGTTTGCTATTCTTAAGATCACTGGTCATCTTATTAAAAGAATTAACAAGTATTCCAATCTCATCTTCTGATTCAAGATCGATATAAAAATTATAATCCCCTGAGGCAATTCTTCTTGTTCCCTCTGCAACTTCCTGAATAGGGACAGTAATCCCTTTTGACAGGAAGAATCCAAACCATACAGATGAAAAGATAATCAATAATGTTACTATGGATAATGTTATTAGATGACTGACCTTTATGGGTTTTTTCATAAATTTTAATTGCTTGTATTCTTGATAACCCTGAGATACCGACTTGAGTCGATTTACAAATATCTTTGGAATGAATTTTGAAACAGAAATTACCCCTACCACGGCCTTTGACTCTGTTCGTGAGAACACTGGTAAGATAACTATCATCAACTCCCCAATGGGAGATGACTGTATGTCATGGATATCCATCCCCTTTTCAAGACATAACCTCAACTTTTCAATGCTTGGGCCTTTAAATTGACTTATATCTAATTTGTCATCTACTGACTCAGCTCTTAACTGAACACGCTTCGAAAACACCCTTACAGCAGATAGTCCATATTCTATTCTTTTGGTATTGATAAAATTCTGAAGCTCATCTTTTTTAACTATCAGCATATATCCATTATAGGTTATAAGCCTGCTTAAATTATTTCCAAAAAAGAAAAGCTCCTTATCCACTGACTTCAGATAGTCCTGCCCCACTTCTAAGGAACGGGCAAGTGAACGTTCAATGGGTAATTTAAACCAATACTCCAGTGATGAAGATATGAACTGCACAGACACAAAGAATATTATGATGGTTGGAAAAAGAGATAGGGTCAAAAAGGCAAGAACCAATCTGGTTCTCAACCTTGCTCCCATTATCTTTCTTTTTCTTTCAAATAATAATTTTACGAGATTCCTTACAGTAAGGAAAAGAAGCAAAAGGAGAAGAATTACATTAATATTGATGAGGGCAAATACCAGTATGCTGCCAGATATGGGGAGCTCTATTCCTATATCAAAGACCTTAAAACCCAAATAGGTTAGAAAGGGAATAAATATAAGGAGAATTCCGATAATTATCAGCTCCCGCCTGCGTCTCTTTCTATCCTGTATATTTGCCTCTTTGTAATCAAACATGAGCTATATCTCTGCCTCTATCCCTTTTTGGAATTCTCCCTGAATTTAAATTCCACTGTGTACCAATCTGTCTTAAAATCCCAGTAGGACAGAAAGAAAAAGACATAATGTAATTTAAAAGGGAGTCTTATTTTGTCAAGCTGAGCCATCATCTTAATCCTGTATCGTTTGCCCTTCATAATCTTATTAAGAGGGACCACCTGAAGTGCAATGATAGATGACATTAACCTCTTTGCCTCACTCAAATCTTTTACCCATATTGATTTATCGCCTCTCTCGGTGAGCTTTAATTCGTAAGCCTTCTTTATGTTATCATACTGAATGGTATGATTTATCTCCTGCTTTGCCAGTCTCCTATCCGGTAAAAATGATCTGTGTTCAAAGACCCTTATATAAAATGTAAAAGTTGTGGGAATACCACTATTAATTGCATTCATGATATCCCTGGTAAAACAATTATTAACTTTGAAATACAGAAGGATGTAATCTCTATTATTGGTGACAACTATATCTGAGATATAACCTTTATCTGCATAAATAGACAATGGAGATAATATTAAACATATTATAAATAGGATATAGATAAATAACCTATTCATTACACCAGATGAGATAACTGTTTTATTATTAAATTATGATAAATTAGATATTAATGAAAAGCAAGTGATTGTATCCATAGGAGTGGATTAATTCTGGTATTTTAACCCAGAGTTTATTTTAGATAAATATTCACTGTGGCGGGAATGGGCTCTTCCGTTTTTAAAATGTAGCCATATTATGTTTCAACATGTTGATAATCTTAGATGTTTTTGATTCATACAAAATTATATGAATGATCCTGTTCTATATTCAACAGCTCAGGCAGGAGAAGGCTCCAGTTTACCCAGGACAGGGACTCTTATATTACTTTCATTAACGGCCATATCTTCATCTTTAAAAGATATCAACTTCCAACATCTCCTCTTTTTCATCAATTCTTTAAGCATCAGATGATTCAGGAAATGACCGGATTTTATTATTATAAAATGACCTATGGGGGTATAGGGCAAAAGGGATAAATCCCCTATAAAATCAAGTATTTTATGCCTTACAAATTCATCTTCATATCTAAGCCCATCTTCATTGAGTATCCTGAAATCATCAACCACAATGGCATTGTCAAGGGAGCCTCCTCTGGCAAGTCCCATCTTTCTCAGCATCTGAACATCCTTTAAAAAACCAAAAGTCCTTGCCTTGCTTATCTCTTCATAAAAACAGGCCTCTGAAAAACTGATCTCATATTGCTGGCTGTTTATCAAAGGGTGCGAAAAATCTATGACATATGATATCCTGAGTTCATTTGAGGGCCTGACCTCAATTGATTTATTTCCATCCTCCCTTTTAAGACCCTTTTTTATCAATAAAAATTTTTTGGGACTTCTCTGCTCAACAATCCCTGCGTTTCTCATCAAAAATACAAAGGGGGCTGAACTACCATCCATTGCTGGCACTTCTGGCCCGTCAAGTTCCACCAGAGCATTATCTATTCCAAGCCCAAAAAATGCTGCCATAAGATGCTCTACAGTGGATATACTGTATCCATTATATCCAATTGTGGTAGACATATGGGTATTTATCACATTTCCATATACTGCTTTTATTGATGGTCTTCCAGGCAGATCATTCCTTATGAAGATTATTCCACTATCAGGTGGTGCTGGTTTGATGATTAGATTAACCTTATGGCCGGTGTGTAATCCAATACCCGTGCACTCAACAGGTGTCTTTAAAGTCCTCTGTCTGTAAGCCAAATCCCCCCTCCTCATTTAAATTTATCAGGAGTTTACGCAAATATCATGCCCAATATCACAAATCATAAAAGAGTCAACAACTATCTGTTATTTCAGCAATTTTTTTATAATATCGCCTTTAATAATATATAACCCCCATTAGATACTGTGTGAAAATTAACACAATATATAAAAAAATGTCTTATTTTTTCAACATCCCTGCTGAAAAACCTCTTGCCTTTTCTGTCCAATAAAGTAAATTTTTACTCAAGTCATATAAAATCAATCTATATCAAATCAGAACAGATCATTTGAAAATGAACCAATCAGGATAAGAATGGATCTCAGGAATTATTTATATAAAGGGCTCTATATTATTATAATCGCATCTGCACTTTCCTCGTGTCATGCTCTGATTAAAAAACCCCTCCCAACACCTGAAAACTCTTTTAAAAGGGTCAGAATATTTTATCCTTCTTTTGATGATGATATTCATTTTGAGGGTCTCTCAGAAGCAATACATAATAATTTAATATACTTAAGGAGACTTCCATCCGATACCATTTTTAAATATGGGAAGTTAAGGATCTCTGTCTCAGAGGTAATAGAGACACAGCAAGCATTTCTCCATCTGATCCAGGCAAACCCTACCAGACAGATACTCAAAAGTGAAATCACGAGACATTTTTATGTGATCAAGGCAAGAGGTAACACAAAAGGTAAGGTCCTTTTCACAGGCTATTATGAACCTGTATTTCCTGCAAGCAGGAGCCCGGATAATATTTATAAGTATCCGATTTACAGGACTCCAGATGATTTGCTGGTAATAGATTTATCGCTTTTCAGAGATGAGTTTAAAGGGAGAAGGATTGTTGGAAGGATAAAAGGGAAAAAGGTTGTTCCTTATTTCTCAAGGAGAGATATTGAGCTTGAAAAGGCGCTTATGGGTAAAGGTCTGGAGATAGCATGGTTAAAGGACCCTCTTGATGTTGCCTTCTTACACATTCAGGGATCAGGGATACTCAGGTTGAAGAATGGAGATTTTCTCAGGGTGGGATTTGCTTCATCCAATGGAAGACCTTATAGAAGTATTGGCAGATACTTACTGGAAAAGGGTTTTATCAAAAGAGAGAACATGTCTATGCAGGCCATCAGGGCCTTTCTTTCATCTCATCCCCAATTAATGGATGAAGTCCTAAATTATAATCCATCTTATGTATTTTTCAGGATTATAGACAACGGCCCCCTTGGGAGCCTGGGAGTGCCACTTACACCTGGAAGGTCCATTGCAACTGATCGGAACATATTTCCTCCGGGTGCCTTATGCTATATTGAGACCAAAAGACCCGAAATTGATGATTCCGGGAATATCAGACTATGGAGGAAATTCGGTCGTTTTGTCCTTAATCAGGATACTGGTGGGGCAATAAAAGGGCCTGGCAGAGTTGATATATTCTGGGGAAGCGGAACTTATGCCGAGACAGCCGCAGGCCATATGAGGCACTATGGCACCATTTACCTCATTATTAAGAAGAGATAAATCATATGGAGAATTTAGACAGGTCAGAAAATCTGAGAAAAAGACCGGAAATCTTCTGAAGCAAACCGATCCGATTCTCCATAATCTTTCTATCTGAAGTCATTATCTCCACACTTTCAAATAGCTGATCCACGGGCTTCTTTAGCGTTGAGAGTTCTTTATAGATTGCATAATAGTCCTGTGTTTTCTGGTATTCTGAGATACTATTCTTTACACTTCTTAAATGTTCCCACAAATCTCTTTCACTTGAATCTTTAAATAGCTCCTCCTTTACCTCAAAATCCTGGATCTGTTTCTTAATGATATTATTTACCCTTTTAAATGTGAGCACAAGTCCTTCAAATTCATCCCTATCCTTCATAAACTCCTTTAATTGAACTATTCTGGGTCTTAATTCATGGATAAAATCAAAACGCGCTGATATTACTGACTCAATAATATCGTTGGGATAATCTTCTGCGAATAGCATGTTTTTAAATCTTTCCCTGAAAAATGTTATTATTTTTTCCTTTACCTCTTGCTCCTCAAATTCAATATCCTCACTTACAATGCCTATTGCCCGATCTATTATATCTATCAGGGTTATATCCCATTTTCTTTCCTCGAGTATCCTGAGCACGGCCAGAGCATGTCTCCTGAGAGCAAAGGGATCAGAGGTGCCAGTAGGCTCCAATCCTATACTGAAAAAACAACATATGGTATCAATCCTGTCTGCCACCCCCACGATCGCACCATAATCTGATGAGGGGAGTCTATCCCCTGCCCTGAAGGGCATATAATGTTCATATATCCCGGTGCATATATTTTCACTGTATCCCTCTAATCTTGCATAAACACTTCCCATTACACCCTGGAGAGAAGGAAATTCCATGACCATCTCAGTTACTAAATCACATTTTGAAAGCCTTGCTATTAATCTTATGTCCTCCATCAACTCTGGAGAGATCCTTGAGCAAATAAACTCTGCCAACCTTAAAAATCTCATAACCTTCTGATAAGAGGTGCCAAGTTCTGCATGATAAATGACACCTTTCAGATCCTCAAGCCTTTCAATAAGCGGCCTTTTCCTGTCCTCCTTAAAGAAAAATTCAGCATCTTCCAGCCTTGCTTTTAGAACCCTTTCATGACCCTTTCTGACAAGATTATCATCTCTGGGAATCGTATTATTAATAGCAATAAATCTGGGCATCAAAGCCCCTTCCATCTCCCTCAGGGCAAAGTATTTCTGGTGTTCCTTCATAAGGGTTATCAGCACCTGCTCAGGAAGGTTAAGGAATCTCTTATCAAATTCACCACAGATTGGATGAGGATATTCAACCATGTTACTCACTGTATCAATCAATTCTTCGTCAATTATTGGAATCCCTGATATCTCCTTTCCCTTATTCAATATGGCATCCCTTATCATTTCCCTTCTTTCCATGGAATCGAGTATTACACGGGCTGCCCTTATCTTCTCTAAATAATCTTCAACATCCTTGACCTCAATGGGCTCTGGTGCCATAAATCTATGTCCTTTTGTAATATTCCCACTCTTTACACCTGCAATATCAAATGAAACCACATCTCCATTGAACAGGGCCAGAATCCAGTGGATCGGTCTTACGAAATTAAAATTCTGTATCCCCCATCTCATGGACTTGGGCCAGGGTATTCTGGAGATAACATCAGGCAAAATACTGGATAATATTTCAATTGCAGGCCTACCCGGTATCCTCTTATTTACTGATACATATCTCCCCTTATCAGTGTCTTTAAAATCCAGCTCATCCACAGAGACTCCCTGCTTCTTTGCAAAACCGATTGCAGCCCTGGTTGGATTTCCCTCATCGTCAAATGCCACAGAATAAGGGGGGCCCGTAATACTTACCACCATATCCTCCTGCATGTCATGCATTTCTCTTGCAATCAGCACCAGTCTTCTTGGGGTGCCATATCCCACAATTTCTCCATCTATCCTGAGTCTATTCTCGGCAAAGGCCTCCTTGGCAATATTACACAATGACCTTATTCCAGGCTCAAGGTAGTCAGAAGGGATCTCTTCTGTCCCGATCTCAACTAATAAATCTCCCACTTACAGCTCCTTTTAAAATAATTCATCTTATTCAATTTGAGGATTTTTTAAGGAGAGGATAACCCATATCCTCTCTCTGTTTTATATAGTTCCTTGAAACAAGTCTTGCCAGGTTCCTGACCCTATCAATAAAATTTGTCCTCTCTGCCACACTTATGGCCCCTCTCGCCTCCAGGATATTAAATATATGTGAGCACTTAAGACAGTAGTCATAAGCAGGTAGCACAAGTCCCTCCTTGCTTATTCTTATGGATTCCTTCTCACACATATCAAACATCTTAAAGAGCATATTCACATCAGCAAGTTCAAAATTATAAACCGATAACTCCCATTCACCTTTTTTATGAACATCACCATATGTTATGGAATCATTCCACTTCAGATCATATACACTCTCTTTTTCCTGGAGGTACATGGCTATCCTCTCAAGACCATAAGTGATCTCAACTGATATTGGTTCCAGTCTGATACTGCCTGCCTGCTGGAAATATGTAAACTGGGTAATCTCCATACCATCAAGCCACACCTCCCAGCCAAGCCCTGATGCACCCAGTGTTGGCGATTCCCAATCGTCTTCCACAAATCGTATATCATGATCCAGTGGGTCTATCCCCAGCTCTTTTAAACTGTCCAGATAGATATCCTGAATATCCAGCGGAGATGGTTTGATCACCACTTGATATTGATAATAATGACCAAGACGATTTGGATTCTCTCCATATCTGCCATCCCCTGGCCTTCTGGATGGCTCCACATAAGCCACTGCCCAGGGCTCTGGACCAAGGGCGCGGAGCAGTGTGGCTGGATTAAATGTGCCTGCCCCCACTTCCAGGTCATATGGTTGTTGAATAATACACCCTTTCTTTGACCAGAAATTCTCAAGGCTCATTATTATATCTTGAAAATTCATCTTAAATACTCCATAATATCCTCAATAAATCTGGAAAATTATCATCCCGTTCATGCTTTGTCAATAAAGTTACCTTTATTCTTTTAGCGTATCATAATACCTGATGATAATTGTTAAATAAATATAAATACCACCTATTTTATATGGGCAATCTTCAAAAAGGGTTGACAAAAAAATATCAAAAAAGTAAAGGGTATAGACGAATTATCCCAGGAGGCCTTTTATAATGACTCAATCCCAAGACATAAAACAAGGCGAAACCCTGCTCAAACTGGAAGATATTCATATGTATTTTGGAAATGTGGCTGCATTATCAGGGGTTAGCCTTGAAATAAAAAAGGGGGAGATTCACTCAATTATCGGCCCCAATGGGGCCGGTAAAACTGTCATGATGAACTGCATTAATGGCCTTTACAAACCTCAAAAAGGACACATCTATTACAAAGGACAAAAGATCAACCACTTAAAACCCTATGAAAGAGCAAAACTCGGCATCTCTCGGACATTTCAGAAAATTGAGCTATTTGGGGGAATGACTGTTCTGGATAATATCAGGCTCGGCAGACACATCCATTTAAAATCTGGCATCATCAGCGGTTCCATCTATGTGGGTAAGACAAAAAGAGAAGAGATAGAGAGCAGGAGATTTATAGAAGAAGAGATAATTGACCTGCTTGAGATAGAGAGTATCAGAGATAAGACTGTTCATATGCTTCCATATGGACTTCAGAAAAGGGTTGAGCTGGGACGTGCATTAGCACTTGAGCCTGAACTCCTTCTTCTTGATGAACCCCTTGCTGGCCTCAATTTGGAAGAGGTTGAGGATATGGCAAGGTTCATACTGGATATAAATGAAGAAGAGAGATGGAGAGTTACATGTATTCTTGTAGAACATGATATGGGAGTTGTAATGGATATATCCCACCGCGTATTCGTCCTTAACTTTGGAAATCCCATCGCAGACGGCCCACCTGAAGAGATCCAGAAAAATCCCGAAGTAATAAATGCCTATCTTGGCGAGGAAGACCTGTATGCCACAAGGAGGTAATACTTAATATGGATGGCACTGGAATTGAGATAACAAAGGACCTTACCATACCCAAATTATTTCTTAAGCAGTGCAGGAGATATGGCAAAAATAAAGTGGCCATGAGGGAAAAGGAATACGGAATATGGATTCCTTACACATGGGAAGATTATTATAATAATGTGAAATACCTTTGTTTGGGTATGGTAAGTATGGGTCTCAAAAAGGGCGATAAGGTGGTAATGATGGGAGATAACCGTCCTGAGGGACTCTGGGCAGAGATGGCCACCCTATGTGCGGGAGGAATAGGGGTATGGATTTTCCAGGACTGTATGATAGATGAAGTCAAATATATTGTTGATCATTCTGATGCAAAGTTCTTTGTGGGTGAGACCCAGGAAGAGGTGGACAAGGCTCTTGCAGTAAAAGATGAGTGTCCAAAACTCCAGAAGATAATATGGGACGATCCCAAAGGCATGAGAAACTATAAACAGGACTTTCTCATTAATATACCAAAGGTTCAGGAACTGGGTAAAGAGCTTGAAAAAGAGGAACCTGACCTCTTTGAAAAAATGATAAATGAGGGCCATGGAGATGACATCTGCCTCCTGTTTTACACATCAGGAACAACAGCACTCCCCAAAGGAGCGCTTCTTTCCCATTATAATATGCTGACAATGGGTAGAAACCTTATGTCAGTGGACCCCTGTTATGACACAGATGACTTCGTATCCTATCTTCCATTTGCATGGATAGGTGAGCAGATGATGTCCATATCCTGTGGACTCCAGGTGGGTTACACACTGAACTTTCCTGAAGAGCCCGACACCGCAAGACAGAATATACGGGAGATTGGCCCCCATGTTATGTTTGCCCCCCCACGGCTTTATGAGGCAATGACAAGAGAGGTTCAGGTCAAATACATTGATTCCACATGGATAAAAAGGAAGGTATATGAATTTGCCACAAAGGTGGGATACAAAGTAGCAGATTTAAAATTTGAAAAGAAACCCGTTCCCTGGTATTGGAAGGTCTTGAACTGGATTGCTTATATTACAATGCAGAAAAAACTGAAAGACCACCTGGGGATGTCTCGATTGAGACATGCCTATACCGGTGGTGCTGCAATGGGACCGGATCATTTCAGATTTTTTCATGCACTTGGTGTAAATCTCAAACAGATATATGGGCAGACTGAGATTGCGGGTATTTCTGTTGTTCACAGAGACGGGGATGTTAAATTTGACACTGTTGGCACTCCCATTCCTTATACAGAAGTTAAAATCACAGAAGAAGGTGAAATCATCTCCAAGAGTCCATCCGTATTTCAGGGTTACTATAAGAATGATGAGGCCACCAAAAAGACACTTGTGGATGGGTGGCTCTATTCAGGTGACAGGGGATTCATAGATGAGGATGGTCACTTAGTGGTATTTGACCGTTCAAAAGATGTTATGACCCTGAGCGATGGAAGACCCTTTTCACCCCAGTATTTAGAGACAAGACTTAAATTCAGCCCATACATACAGGAAGCCTGGGTCATAGGTGATAAAAGACCATATGTAACAGCGGTTATGTGTATAGATTATTCTGTTGTGGGCAAATGGGCGGATGAGAAAAAGATAAACTATACCAGTTATCCTGAACTCTCCCAGAAGCCAGAAGTCTATGAACTGGTGCAAAAACAGATAGAGCAGGCAAACAAGGACCTGCCACCACCTGCCAGGATTCATAAATTTGTAAATCTTTACAAGGTATTTGATGCAGATGATGATGAACTTACAAGGACCAGCAAGCTCAGAAGGGCATTTATTGAAAAAAGATATAAGGACATTGTGGATGCCTTATATTCTGATGCTGATATGGTGCATATGGATACCACCATTACATATGAGGATGGGAGAGAACAGAGGATTAAAACAGACCTTCGTATCCAGAAGGTCAAAGTGGAATAAGGTTTCTGACATCCTGATAATGATGTCATTTAATTATATCTAATCGGGGGTTTAACCATATGGAACTATTTTTAATGACCATGATAACCGGAATCATGGTGGGAGGGATATATGCACTCGTAGCACTGGGCTGGGTGCTCATATACAAGTGCTCAGGTGTCCTTAATCTGGCAATGGGAGAACTGACCCTTATTGGGGCATATGTTACCCTTACATTTTATGAGATGGGAATCCCTTTTATCCTGGCAGTCATCCTGACCCTATGTGTGGGAATTGTGCTGGGATTTTTAACAGAGAGGATATTTCTTGATAAACTCATTGGAGAGCCTATTCTCTCTGTCATTATGGTTACAGTGGGTCTGTCGTTTTTCTTCAAGGGACTGGTGGAATTCATATGGGGGACTGATACAAGGGTCTTTGACCCTCCCATATTTCCCATCAAACCTCTCACCATAGGATTTATTAAGATATCTCCTGTATATCTATGGTCATTTATACTTGCAATTGTCTTGCTCGTCATATTTGTATGCTTCTTCAAATATACCAGATGGGGTCTTTCAATGCAGGCAACAGCAGATGATGAAACTGCTGCCCTTTCCTTAGGTGTAAGTGCAAGATTTGTTTATGCCGCTGCATGGTCAATCGCATTCATGAGCGCAGGAGTGGGAGGAGCACTCCTTGGAAATATAAATGGGATTAACATATCCGTTGGTTATCTTGGATTATTGGTCCTTCCGGCAGTGGTTCTTGGAGGATTAAATTCTGTTCCAGGAGCCATAGTCGGGGGCATAATAATCGGCGTCTTACAGAATCTTTCTGGAACCTATCTTGATAAATACTTTCCTGGAGGAGTAAAAGAGATAATGCCTTTTGCATTTATGGCAGTATTTCTTTTATTCAAGCCTTATGGTCTCTGGGGATGGGAACGTATAGAAAGGGTATAAAAACATTATTTAAGGAGTTTATCTATGTCCCAGGTTTGGTTACCATGCGGTGATTACCAT
Organism: Desulfobacteraceae bacterium; assembly: GCA_027032655.1. Classification (GTDB taxonomy): domain Bacteria; phylum Desulfobacterota; class DSM-4660; order Desulfatiglandales; family JALVMZ01; genus JALVMZ01. Next base: position 9,166 of record JALVMZ010000608.1, on the reverse strand, counting down.
CAGAGTTATGAAGAGGATCAGGGCTGGTGGCAGACAAGATTCATCAAATTCAAGATGATCCTTCTGCTTGCAATTATATTTATTGTGATTCCACTGTTTGCACCAGAATATGTGATCAGTGTGGCAACCATGGTTGGTTATACTGCCATGGGTGCACTTGGTGTCCAGTTGCTGATTGGATATACAGGTCTTATTACATTAGGACATGCAGCATTCATAGCAGTAGGGGCTTACACCAGTGTGATGCTTGTGCTCAGGTTCCCCTGGCCACAATTCATTGTGGATTGGGGACTTGCTTATCCCATAAGCATTATTGTGGCTGCAGTTGTGGCAGGCCTCTGGAGTGTGCTCTTTGGCCTTCCTTCTGCAAAAGTAAAAGGCTTCTATCTTATACTCACAACGATGGCAGCCCAGTTTATAACCGTTGATTTTATTCTGACACAGTATGTCAGTCAAATAGGAGGAAGAGGTCAGGCATTCTCCCTCCCACCAGGAACAATAAAGATAGGACCATGGGTAATTGACAACGAAAGAAAGGTCTACTATCTGATGGCAGTGCTAATTACCCTTATGGTAATAGTGATGGCAAACCTATTGCGATCCAGGGTGGGAAGGGCATGGGTAGCAATAAGGGATAACGACATTGCCGCCGAGACCCTTGGGATTAATATTGTGTGGTATAAACTCCTTTCGTTTTTTGTTGCCGGTGTTATGGCAGGAGTTGCAGGTGCTTTCTGGGTTAGCAATACTGCTGCACTCAGCCCCGAGCACTTCCCCTGGTTCTGGAGTCTCTGGCTGGTGGGTGTAATCCTGATTGGTGGAGTTGGTTCAATTCACGGTGCCATATTCGGTTCTCTGTTTATGGTGGTCATTATGGAGCTCCTCCAGTGGGCAGTAATTCCCCTTTCGGAGTATTATCCCAAACTGCTTATTGATTTTGCCTTCTTAAAAGACATGGCATTTGGACTTGCAATATGCGCATTCCTCATTTATGAGCCCAATGGGCTTGCATACAGGTGGTGGCAGATAAAGAATTACTTTAATTTATGGCCCTTTTCATATTAAAATTAAAAAAATAGATTAGAGAAAGGAGGTGAAAATAAACGAGTCAAATTAAACAGTCAGGTATATCAGGAATTATTAATCTATTATTAATCTTCAAGAAGGGGGAAGTCATATGCGTAGGGAAAAATTTATTAAGATTTTAGTCCCTTTAGTTTTAACATTTATCATAGGTTTATTTGGTATTAATGCAAATGCAAAGTCAATCAAGATTGGTGGTCTTAACGATACCACCGGTGCCACATCAGATGTGGGTAAGGATTACGCACTGGGGATGGAAGAGGCCTATAAATGGATAAATGAACAGGGAGGCGTTAATGGTAAAAAGATAAAATATACATGGTTTGATTATGGTTATCGTATTCCTGAGGCAATAACCAAATACAAACTCTTAAAAAGGCTTGGAGTCAAAGTAATCATGGGATGGGGAACAGGAGATACAGAGGCCCTCTCCCCGACTGTTAATAAGGATAAGATTCCATATGTATCAGCATCTTATTCAGCACATCTGACAGACCCCAAAAAGACCAGATACAATCTCTTCTTCTCATCGGACTACTCCACAAATGCAAGGGCAGCAATTACTGCATGGTTTGACAAGGTATGGCCCACAAAACCGGATTATGGAAAGAGAAAACCCAGATTTGCCTGTGTCTATATGTTTGCATCCCCTTATTGCAGTGCCCCAATCAAGGCCATCAAAGATCAGGCAAAAATGCTTGGCTTTGAAATAGGACCGGATCAGGATGTCTCACTATTTGCACTGGATGCAAAGAGCCAGATAATGGCCCTGAAAGAGTTTAAGCCGGATCTCTGCTGGCATGGTAATACCACCATGAGTGTTGCAGCGACCATCAGGGATGCTTATGCCCTGGGCCTGGGAGCTGACTGGATAGTTAACAACTGGGGTTATGATGAGAACCTGCCACGCCTTGCAGGTGAGGCCGCTGAAGGTGTGATGGGAGCAACTCCCTGTGCTTTCTTTGGTCAAAAAGGTTTTAAGAATATGGACATAGTTGTAAATTCTGCTAAAAAATACAACCCTGGTGTGCCCTTGGAGAAGAGGCTGATCAGGACTGTCCAGGCATGGGGCGACGCACTCATAACCTGGGAAGCACTCAAAAGGGCTGATAAGGCAGGAGATCTCAGTGGTGATGGTATAATGGTAAAGGGATTTGAGACATTCAGGAACTTTGATATTGGACTCGGTGCATCACCCATAACATTTACATCCACCGACCATAGACCCACTACTGGCTGTCTGATTCAGGTTTGGAAGGGCGGAAAATTCCAGCCTGTTGAAAGAGTGAATCTGAAGGAACGCTGGCCAGAGAAGTGGGAAAAGGAATGGCTCGGTTGGTAGTTAAAAGAAATCCCGGAGGTTAGGCCATTGGAAGCACAAGAGTGGATTCTGGAGATACAAAATATTGAGGTAAGGTATCATGAAGTAATTCTTGTCCTTAAAGGGGTATCCATAAAGGTGCCAAGGGGGGGGATAATTGCCCTCCTTGGTGCAAATGGTGCGGGCAAGAGCACAACTCTTAAGGCAGTATCAGGACTTCTCAAAACAGAGGATGGCGAAGTAACGGATGGTGGTATCCTCTATGAAGGTGAATACATTCATCATGAGAGGGCATCAGTTATTGCCAGAAAGGGAATTGTGCAGGTAATCGAGGGAAGACGGGTATTTGAACATCTCACTGTGGAGGAGAACCTGAAGGTGGGAGCACACCTCAGGAAGACAGGCACTGTTAAGGAGCGACTTGAACTGGTGTATCATTACTTTCCACGGCTGAAGGAAAAGCGAAATGAGATTGCTGGATTTGTAAGCGGGGGCGAACAGCAGATGACAGTTGTGGGCAGAGCCCTTATGACTGAACCCAAGCTGGTGCTCCTGGATGAACCTTCAATGGGACTTGCACCCAAGCTGATACATGAGATATTCAACATTATCACCAAACTCAATAAAGAACAGAAAATATCCATACTGCTTGTGGAGCAGAATGCAAAACTTGCCCTGAATGTTGCCCCATATGCATATGTGATGGAAACCGGCCGAATTGTAATGGACGACACATCGGAAAAACTCAAACAGAATGAGGACATTAAGGATTTTTACCTTGGCCTGACCGATAAGGGAAGCAGAAAAAGTTTCCGGGAAGTTAAACATTATAAAAGGAGAAAGAGGTGGTTAACCTAATTTCTCATGTGGCCCCATTACGGCCACAAAAAGAGAAGGAGGTATATAAATGAATAAGAGACTGATATTAATAATGGCTTTAATGTTTGGATTGGGAGTGGTGCTGGCAGCTTGCGCGGGAGTTGCTGTAAAACCCACTGCTTCCAATTTCAAAAATCCTGTAATAAAACTGGAATCATTTATGGTTCCACAATATGATGGTTACTGGTATTATTCAAAAAAGATAAAACCCACCAAAGGTCAGGCAGGAAATCATGGTGCGCCTCTTCCTATGAATTTCGTATTTAGCATAAAAAATCCAAACCCATATCCTATACTTCTCGAGGGATTCAAATTCACAGTGGCCTTTGATAAGGATTTTGAACTTGTAACAGTAAGCAATCAAGAGTCTAACTGGATTCCTGCTGGAAAAACTGATCAATTGAGGGTAACTACAATGATTACAACCCGTTCTGCATTGCTCAGCCTCCTTGTTACAGGTGGATTTAAACTCAAGGCAAGAAAGATGAATGTATGGCAGGCACTTCAGAAATGGTGGAAAGGAGTGCCTGAGTTCTCGGTTCCTGTAACAGTTAAAGAGGGTGCAGCAACATTTTCGGCAGACGGTGTTATAAAGGTAATACCTTTTCAAGCAACCTTTCCATAATGATTAAAGAGATAGAGGCCCTTTCCCGTCATGAGGGAAGGGCCTCTACACCATTATTAAAATCCTTAAAGGGGTATATAAATGGGACTTTATGATTTCACCTTTTATGATCTTATTAATAGAAATGCTGTCAATTTTAAAAACAGGACAGCCTGGTATGAAGTGGATGATGGAAGAGAATTAACCTTTCTTCAATACAAAGAAAATGTGGATAGGCTTGCCTATGGCCTTAATCAGATTGGTATAAAAAAGGGAGACAGGATTGGAGCCCTTGGTAAAAACAGTCTTGAATATTTCCTGCTCTATGGAGCTGCTGCCAAGATTGGAGCCATAATGCTTCCCATTAATTGGAGATTATCTGCCGAGGAGGTAAATTTCAACTTAAATGATTGTGAACCCAAGGCGCTCTTCGTGGATAGAGAGTATCAGGGGATGATAAATGATATTAAAGAAAAACTCCCCTCTGTGAAAGGATATTATAATCTAAAAGCAGGAGAAGGAGAATTTAACAGCTTTCAGGCACTTATGGATAAGACTGAAGATTTTGATCCCCCTGAAATTTCAATAGATGATGGATATCTGATTATACACACAGCCGCAGTTGAGGGCAGACCAAGGGGGGCATTGCTCAGCCATGGAAATGTGCTTTTTGCTGATATGCATTTTGACTACTTTTTTAATGTAACAGAGAAGGATGTTCATCTCAATCTTCTTCCCCTTTTTCATGTGGGAGGACTATTTATGGCAACAACTGCATTTCATGCAGGTGCCCTTAATGTGAATATGAGCAAGTTTGATGCATCTTCCGCTGTCAAACTTATTAAAGATAAAAAGGTAACAGTAATGTTTGATTTCTCACCTATACTTTCATCTATACTGGATGAAGCTGAAAAAACCGGCACTGATATTTCTTCACTCAGGGCAGTTGCAGGACTTGATACACCGGAGACCATTGAGAGATATCAAAAAGTCACAGGTGGGACATTTTATTGCATGTATGGACAGACAGAGACCTCATGTGTGGCCACATTTGGTAAATACAATGACAGACCCGGCTCTGCAGGAAAGATGCTGCCCCTGGCAGAGGTGCGCTTAGTGGATGAATATGACCGCCCGGTTCCCACTGGAGAGGTGGGAGAAATAGTAGTTAAGGGGCCTATGGTCTTTAAAGGATACTGGAATCTTCCAAAAGACAATGAATATACCTTCAGAGAAGGGTGGCACCATACAGGGGATATGGGTATGTTTGATGAGGATGGCTTCCTTTTCTATAAGGGCAGAAAATCTGAAAAAGAGCTCATAAAACCTGGTGGCGAAAACGTTTATCCAGCAGAAGTGGAGAAGGTAATCCTCCAGCATCATGCAGTGGAAAAGACTGTGGTATTTGGTGTTCCTGATCCAAAATGGAAAGAGGGAATAAAGGCAGTCTGCCAGTTAAAAAAGGGCGAATCCTTAGAGGCAAAGGAATTGATAGAATTTGTGGGACAGCGTATCGCCAGATATAAAAAGCCTCAGTATGTGGAATTTGTAGATCAACTGCCAGTTGATGCAGACGGAAATATTGATAGAGAAAAGGTAAAGGAGCTTTACGGAGGCAAGCAATACTAAAAACAGATACATTCCGCTTGATTTAATCTTTAAGCCCTGCTTTATTAAAGCAGGGCTTTTGATTATGAAGGACGGGATCTATCAGGCAATCATATTGAGAACCCAGGAACTGGGAGAATCCGATCTCTTAGTATCCTTCATCACCCCAGAATGGGGCAGAAAAAAGGCAATTGCCAAAGGTGCAAAAAAGAGTAAAAAGAGATTTGTAAATGCATTAGCGAGCTTCTACCATGTAAATATTGAAATCATGAATCCCAAAAAAGGGAAACTCCCCCTTGTTTCTTCTGCCAGGTTAATTAATTCTTACAGAGGTCTTACACAAGAATACAAAAGAGTCTGCATAGCCAGTTTTATCATTGAATTGACCGAGACCCTGTTTCCCATTGGTGCAGGAGATAAAAGGATATTTAACCTTCTCAGGGAATCTCTTAATTCCCTTTCAAAGGACGATAATTATCATCTCATTCCAATTGTATTTGAGATAAAGGCAATGGCAATTGGAGGTTTTCGAATAAATATCGATGAATGTTCAATTTGCAAAAGGATATATACTGGCAAAGGAAGGGCAATATTCAGGGCAGACAGAGGCGGTATAGTATGCATGGGATGCGATAAAGAATCTCAAAATAAACCGGGTATGGAACCTGAGACTGTAAAATTACTAAAGATGATTTATGATTTCCCTTTTAACCAAGCAAAAGAACTTAGATTATCTAAAAGCGCATATGATGAATTAATAGAGGTGATTAAGGCCCATAGAGATTATCGGCTTGAGCTCCCGATAAGGACATGGAAATATCTTGAATAAGACTACCTTTCTTCTTTACTCTGAAGGATCCTGATTATCTTTGTCATCAGTTCCTCATTATCAAAAGAAAAAGATATGGTTCCATTTTCTACTTCAAAAAATGTCAGCCGGCAGTGGTATTCCCTTCCCACCTCTTCAAGCAATCTTCTGAATCTTCGAACTTCAGGATGGAGTTCCGTATTTACATCTTCCGGAAACAGATCGATCTCAATAACTCCCATATTGTGAGAATCCTCTTCCATACTTGACCTCCGGACAAGCCCCCTGCATATAAGAAAAGGGGTATATCAGTCACATTCAGCTCATCAACTAATCCGGTCAGGAGCCTGAAATGAAAAATCCCACTGCAGTTAGCACTGGAGTAAGAAGATTAACCAGAACATTCATACCCATAGAAGGCATAAGTCCCTTTATATCATCTTCATATCTATATGCGCCCATAAAGGCCTTAATTGCCAGGGGAATGGTAATATAGCCCAGTAAAGATGCTACAGGTAGATATTTAAAAATTACACCAATAATAATCGTTAAGTAGGCAAATCCCAGAAATATACCGTATATAATTGAACCAGCTCTGAATCCATAGATTATCAGGATGTGTCTCCTCCCCACGCTTCTATCAGGCTCCACATCAGGGAATTGATTCAACAGCAAAAGATCACTTACAAGAAAGAAAGGGACCAGTGATGCAATAAAACCCGTCCATGAGTAACTTCCACTTAGGACAAACTCGGTTCCCATTACCATAAATATACCAAATCCCAGACCAGGGGATATAAGACATAAAATCGGGTTCTTGGTAAACCAGATGGTATATAGTATCAGGCTTAAAAGCCCTGCTATCCCAATAGGTAATAGCATAAGGCCCCTCAACCATACGAAATACACTCCCAGAGATAGTGTAATAATAAAAGATATCCATGCAGTTGTAATGGCATATCTGGCTGAAGAGGGATTTTCTGGCAATGTCCCGCTACCTCCACTAAAAGGGGTCTTTAAGGTCTTAAAATCAAGTCCGCTCTTCCAGTCATAGTATTCATTGAATGCATTTACACTTATGTGAGCACAGATTGCCCCTATGAGGACAAATATAAACAGAACCCAGTCAAGTTTTCCAGTGTGCCAGTAAGATACACCTGCACCCAATGTAACACATGATGGTGTAAGAAGGAGAAATGGCACTCTCATAGGACCTAAGATCGATTTCATTACCTTCATCTTATACCTCACAACATCCAGTGGCTTTGTTTCAGCTCAGAAGCCCTCCCGCCATTTGCTACAACAAAGACCCGGACAGCCTATCAGTTGGATGGTATCGTCCTTTCGCTTCCGTTCGCTACGCCGTCCATGGCTCCGAGAACTTCCGATCAGGCACCAAATTATCGTATTGATGAAGTGAGCAACTTTAATGTTACTAATCACAACATTATCGGGAATTTGGTGCCTGATAACACCGTGAAATGTTGATACCATCCACTCTGGAGAAGAGCCTCATTTTTATATTATTTTTATTAATATATGGGACATTGTCAATTAAGATTGGATAATAAGATCGTTGATTTATGAAATGGTTGAATAATATATTCTTTCACAAACTCCACAGCGTCTGCATGAGATTGGTTTACACCGCGCTGAGTCCTTTCCCTTTGTTGCAAGAAGATACTCTTTGATAAGATACTCCTTTCTAATACCATGATCCAGTATGTCCCAGGGGAAGAACTCATTAAACTGCTTTTCTCTATATACAAAAAAATCGGGATTTATCTCTGAGTGCCTGAATGCTCTGAGCCAGTTTCCATTATATTTATGGGCAAGTAAGAGAATGGAGCCCACCCTCCTATCGCCCAGGGACAGGAGAGCCTGAACATATGCCCATTTGGGCACATCGAAGCTTACATTTACCCCTCCTATCTGTGATAATTCCCTTTTTAGCCATTTCTGTTTGAATTTCAGGGTTTCTATATCTTCCATGGGATACCACTGAAAAGGTGTAAATGGCTTTGGAATAAAACAATTAATGCTGAGCTTTATGGTGCCCATTCGCCCCCTTTCCCTTGACTCCCTAATCATGTGATGTCTTATCTTTTTAACAATAACCGGTATCTGTTCAATATCTTCATGGGTCTCTGAGGGAAGACCTATAATAAAATATAATTTTATCGAAAAATCCGAGATCCTTGTTGCCATTTTTATAAAATCAATTATCTGCTCCATTGTGAGTTGTTTATTTATTACTGCTCTTAATCTCTCAGAACCTGCTTCAGGCGCAATGGTGATGGTCCTCTGCCCTGAATCCCTCAAGTTCATCAAAAATTCCTCTGACACGCTGTCAGCCCTACATGAAGATATAGAAAATGAGCCCCCTCTTTGTATAATATGGTGAGTTATCTTCTCTATACCAAGGACATCCTGAAGCGAAGGACTTATCAACCCAAAACTTTTGGTTTTATTCAATTTGTCATCTATTATTCTTACTATCTGGTCTTCAGAATATGTCCGTGGCGGTCTATATACAAATCCTGCGGCACAGAATCTGCACCCTCTTCCACATCCTCTGGATGGCTCAACAAAAATCCTATCTTCAAACTCTGTTAATTCTGAAGTTATACTTGAACTACTCACATCAGAGCTTAATCTCTTAGCAACCCTTATCTTCTCAGAGATTCCCTCCTTTTTAGGGACTATTTCCTCTATTGTGCCATCACCTTTATACTTCACCTCATAAAAGGATGGGACATATATAAAACTAAATCTTCTGGCTAATTCATATAGGAGATTCTCCCTGCTCAGTGCTTCTGCTTTCAAATCTGCATAATAATCCAGAAACTCATCAATGACATCC
>JALVMZ010000607.1 GCA_027032655.1 Desulfobacteraceae bacterium | reverse complement strand
CAGCTCCATGGTGGTTATGGACTTATGAAGGAATACGATGTGGAGAGATTCTATAGAGACCAGAAGCTCCTGGAAATAGGAGAAGGGACATCCGAGGTTCAGAGAATCGTTATCTCAAGGTTAATAGGGGCATTATAGTCCTCAGGATGAATATTCTATGTTAAATCGTATTCTGGGCAGGGATATTGCCTATTATGTAAAGGAACACAGAGCTCTGGTCATATGCTCACTTGTTCTTACCGCCCTATCATCACTTCTTGTGGTTGTTCCTGCCTATCTCCTTAAGCCCTTCATTGATGAAGGAATGCGATCAGGCACTGATCCTGTTTCATGGAAAATTCCATGGATAATAATCCAGACCTCTCCTGAGATATCCTGGCATGTCACAGAAAAGACCATAGTTGAGGGGGTGAGTCCAAACAGATTACTGGTTCTTCTAACAGGAATCGCTTTTGTATCAGTGCTTCTTAAATCCATTACTGTATATCTGGGACAGCTATCTGCTGCAGCATTTTCCAACCGGGCAATCAGGTCTCTCAGGGTGGACCTATTTAATAAATTTCTGTCCCTTCCACTCAGTTTTTATCATAAAAATAAAGTTGGAGAACTGGTATCCCGCTCCACCGCAGACCTTACAGTAATGCAGGATAGAATTGCCAATATCCTGATTGGCATTGTTCAATATCCTGTAATGGTAATCGTCTTTATGGCTTATCTCTTCATAATGAATATTCGCCTCACCCTGATAGTGTTTATTACTGTGCCTCCAATAATAGGTCTTATAAGACTGTTTGGCAGAAAGGTAAAAAAGCACTCAACGAGGGTTCAGGAGGCAACTTCTCATGTAACATCAGCATACCAGGAGAACCTTGTATGCCTCAAAGAGATTCAGGGATTCTGCATTGAATCCCACGAAGCCAGCATTTTCAAATCACTTGCTGACAATCTTTACAAAAGGGTAATGAGGTGGAACAGGTGGTTCCTGGGACTGGGTCCCATGATGGACTCAACGGTTTTTCTTGTCTTACCTGCTGTGCTCATTATTGGAAAGGTATATTTTCATCACACCCTTGGTGAATTGATGTCGATGGTATATGCCTTCTCAAGGGTTTACTCCCCTGTTAAAAATCTTGCGAGAATAAACAATGAACTGAAGACCCTTCAGGGAGCAACCGAGAGGGTATTTTCCATAATGAAGACTACTCCTGAAATAGTGGAAAGACCAGATGCCATAACACTTCCAAGGCACCAAAAATCAATAGAATTCCGAAATGTCTATTTTGAATACAAACCAGGTGTCCCGGTGCTGAAGGATATAAATTTCAGGATTCACTATGGAGAGATGGTCGCCTTTGTGGGTTCAACAGGTGCGGGCAAAAGCACTCTCCTTGATCTCATTCCCAGATTTTATGATGTAACAAGGGGGGCAATCCTCATTGATTCGGTGGATATCAGGGATGTCACATTAAAGTCCCTCAGGGGACAGATTGCCATGGTCAGCCAGGAGGTGTTACTGTTTCATGATTCAATTGCCGAAAACATTGCACCTGGCTCTGGTTCCGATAACATGAATAAAATCATAAGTTCAGCAAAGATTGCAAATGCCCACGAATTTATCCTTTCCCAGCCCGGTGGTTATAATACCGTTGTGGGTGATAGAGGCACCCTGCTCTCAGGCGGTCAAAGGCAGAGGATTGCAATAGCAAGGGCCATTTACTCTGACCCATCAATACTTCTCCTGGATGAGGCAGCATCTGCGCTTGATGCAGAAAGTGAAAGGCTTGTTCAGGAAGCAATTGAGAAGCTCCGGGGTTCAATGACCATACTTGTGGTGGCCCATAGACTGAGCACCGTAAAAAATGCAGATAGAATTTTTGTAATTGAAAAAGGCATGATAGTTGAATCCGGGACCCCACAGGAGCTAATATCCCTTAACGGCAGATTCAAAAGACTATATGATATGCAATTCAGGGCATAAGAACCTCACTTCCCATAAACTGAAAGCCTGGTCTGAATCTCATCTGGTTCAAGTCCTGAGATCCTTAAAGTCTTCAGTCTGCTCTTTTCACCACTTATAATCTGAATTCTGTTTTTTGGAACATCAAGGATATCAGATAGAAATTTAATCAATGCCTTATTTGCCTTACCCTTAACTGGCCTGGCTGATACCTTTATTTTAAAGCAACCTCCCTCCTCCCCCACATATTGATTTTTAGCGGCTCCTGGTATGAGTTTTATCTGAATCGTCCCTGTGCTCTGCTGATTCATTATACCAGCCTCTGTGCCAGTTGAATCAGAGTCTGAACAAGAAATGTCTGTAAAAATATGATTATCATTATTACTATTACAGGAGAAAAATCCACCCCTCCAAAGAAGAGCGGAAGCCTTCTTCTTATGGGATAAAGCACGGGCTCAGTTGCCGAATTTAAGAATCTGACAATGGCGTTATAAGGATCTGGATTGACCCAGGATATGACTGCCCTTGCAATAATTATCCACATGTATAAAGTAAGTGCTATATCCAGTATTTTGGCGATTGCTATCAGAAAGTTTGAAATCACAAACATCACAACACCTCAAAAAGATTTTTTAATTATACACCCTGAGAGCTTTCTAAAACTTAATTAAATAATATCTTTTTTCAACTTCTATCTGTATCTACCTTATCTGTCATGCTGAGGGGCGAAGCCCCGAAGCATCTCATAGATCCTTCGGGTGTCTTTCAGACACCCTCAGGATGACGAAAATAATTATATCGAGACCCTCAGGATGACGAAAATAATTATATCAACCTCCTCAGGATGACGAAAATAATTATATCGACACCCTCAGGATGACGAATAGAGGATGACTCAGGATGACAAACGGAATACGAATCATTTTTGCAAAGCTCTCACCTTTTCTATTCCAGTTATAATCC
>JALVMZ010000606.1 GCA_027032655.1 Desulfobacteraceae bacterium | reverse complement strand
TTGTTGCCCATGATCTCTCACCCATGGATACAAGTGAGATTGACACTACAAAGATAATGGGATTCATCACAGATGTTGGGGGGAAGACATCACATACTGCAATCATGTCTCAGGCCCTGAAGATTCCGGCTGTCCTGGGTCTTGAAAGGGCAATGAAAGAGATAAATGATGGTTCGCTTATTATTGTGGATGGTAACAATGGTGAAGTAATCGTAGAACCTGATGAAGAGACAATAATACAGTACCACGAAAAACAGGAAAGATATGAAAAATATGAATCGTATATCTTAAGGACAAGTCACTTACCCGCTGTTACTAAGGATGGCTACCATATCACAATTAAGGCTAATATCGAATTTCTTGAAGAAGTAGTTATGGCAAAAGACCATGGTGCAGAAGGTATAGGTCTTTACAGGACAGAATTCCTTTATCTTCGTAGCAAAGGGGTTCCATCAGAAAAAGAACTCTATGAAGATTACAGGGAACTTGCAGAATTAATTGCACCGGAATCAGTGACAATCCGAACCGTTGACCTTGGAGGAGATAAATTCACATCTGAAATTGACCTCAGTGAAGAGATAAATCCTGCAATGGGTTTAAGGGCAATAAGATTCTGTCTTAAACAGCCAGAAATTTTTAAAAGTCAACTGAGAGCTATACTCCGAGCCAGCTCAGTGGGAAATAATATCAAAATAATGTTTCCTATGATATCAGGAATTCATGAGATAATAGAAAGTAAGAGGATATTAAAAGAGGTAATGGATGAACTGGAGGAAAAAGGAATTCCATTTAACAGAAATATTCCGGTTGGTATAATGATAGAGATACCTTCAGCAGTTACGGTCTCAGACCTATTAGCAAGACATGTGGATTTTTTCAGCATCGGGACAAATGATTTAATACAGTATGCACTGGCCATTGATAGGGTAAATGAGCATGTGGCATACATGTATCAGCCCTTTCATCCGGCAATAATAAGAATGCTTAATCAGGTGGTTCATTCTGCCAAGTCAAATGGAATAGGGGTGTATATATGTGGGGAGATGGCCGGAGATCCACTATGCATCCCTTTAATGCTGGGTCTTGAGATTGAAGAACTGAGCATGAATCCCCCCAATATACCTCTTATGAAAAATCTCATCAGATCCATATCCATGAAGGAGATTAAATCTGTGTTCCATAATATAATGGAACTTGATACTGCCTCAAAGGTAAAAGAGTTTCTTATAAAGACAATGCTGGATTGGGTTCCTGATTTCAGGGAGAAACTTATTTATGAGTGAAAAGCTTGTTTGTAAAAATCGGAAGGCAAAGCATGATTATGATATTGAAGAGGTCTATCAGGCAGGAATTGTTCTCCTTGGTCCAGAGGTAAAATCCCTCAGAGAGGGAAGGGCCAATCTGAAGGATAGTTATGCAAAAATAAAGTCAGGTGAGATATTCCTTTATAATATGCATATATCACCTTACCCCCATGCACACAATATCTCTCTCGATCCCACCAGGACAAGAAAGCTTCTACTGAAAAAAAAAGAGATCAAGAGACTTATCGGTAAAACCCAGGAAAAAGGCTATACCCTCGTTCCTCTTAAGGTATATTTTTCAGGCAAATGGGTAAAAGTGGATATTGGACTTGCCAAAGGCAGAAAAAAGATTGATAAGAGGAGACTCTTAAAAGAAAAAGAGTTAAAAAGAGAAATGGATCAATTCATCAAAAAAAGGATATATTAATCCTTTTATTGACCAGACTATTTTTTATGATTATAATATTAATATTCAATCGGGGGCGAAACGGGTTCGACGGGAATAGTTGAAGCTCAGGTTGCATACCGAGGTTCCACCTGCTCGTAAAAACAGGTGGAGTAAAATAGACGCAGACGATTATGCGTATGCCTTAGCCGCATAAGACGGCTAACGTCCTTTCAATCTTTTCCTGCGGGATTGAAAAGGGCGTCGGTTCAGCAGGATAGCCTCTCTGATGAACCTGTGCATCAGGGAAGCGAAAATTATCACAGGTTAGTTCCAGGGCAACCTGGCCCGATAGGGACCCCTGGAGCGAAAAGAGTATATCGGGCTAAGTATGTAGAAGCCTGAGTGGAATGTTCCCGGACGCGGGTTCGACTCCCGCCGCCTCCACCAGGGTTGCTTACTGAATTTAGTAGATATTTGGTTTCTTTATAAAAAAGCCAGATTTTATTTTAATCGAAGCCTGATGATTTCATTGCAGAGTTCTGAATAATCATATGCACCCGTTGAAGAGGGTCTAAAACGGCTGATGGGCTTGCCCGCAAGATTTGCCTGATTCAATGCCTCACTTTTAAATATTATAGTTTTGAGTATCTTCTTCCTTTGATCTTCCAGGAGTTCCTCAAAAATCATATTTGTCCTGCTGGTTCTCACATCAAACATGGTAATCAGTATGCGATAAGGAACATCCTCTTCATCTCTCAGTTCCTTGGCGGCTTCAAGTAAAGCGGAAATTCCATTTACTGCCCCAGCTCCCGGCTGAACAGGAATAAGAAGCAGATCAGCCGCAATAATTGCATTATATGTCAGTATACCCAATGATGGTGGACAATCTATTATAATATATTGATATTCCTCAATTAGGCCCCTGATGGCCTTCATTAATCGCTCTTCTCTTCTTATCCTGCTTGAAAGAAGTTCAGCAGTCTGGGTAAGCTCAGATGTTGCAGGCACGATATGGAGATGTTCATAATATGTTTTGTGTATTGACCTCCTTGCCAGAGAAGGTTTATCCATTATGAGATGCCCCACATTCCTTTCAGGCTCCTTATCTATAAAGCATCGAGAGGCATGAGCCTGAGGGTCAAGGTCTATCAAAAGGGTCCTCTTACCTTTATCGGAAAGACCCACACTCAAATTTATTGCGGTAGTGGTCTTTCCAACTCCACCCTTTGTAT
>JALVMZ010000605.1:2391-2934 GCA_027032655.1 Desulfobacteraceae bacterium | reverse complement strand
CTTCATAGGCGGTGGTATCATTCTTTCCTTTGTGGATGAAAAACAGGCCAGATCCGAAATCGATAGATTTCTTCAAAATTAACCTGAAATTAATTTTTGGATTTGATCCTGTTTTTAATGAATATCGGTCATGGAGGTTAAGAATATTCCTTGTCTTTTTTGTCAGGATTGATATACTCCTTTAAACCTTTATTCTAATACATGTAGGGAGCTTTGCAAAAATGATTCAAATTTCATCTGTCATCCCGAGGGTGTCGATATAATTATTTTCGTCATCCTGAGGGTGTCTGAAAAGACACCCGAAGGATCTATCAGATGCTTCGGGGCTTGGCCTCTCAGCATGACAGATAAAGTAATTACAGATATACGTTGAAAAAAGATATTATTTAATTGATTTCTTGGTTAAACCAGATCTCATGTGAGGAGGAGGTAAAGGGGGATTAAGATGAAAAGAATAGGAGTATTGTCAGATACCCATCTTCATGGGCTTTCAGATACTCTCATTGATATTTACAATAAACACCTCCAGGATGTGGATATAAT
>JALVMZ010000605.1:0-2381 GCA_027032655.1 Desulfobacteraceae bacterium | reverse complement strand
ATATTACACGCAGGAGACCTGGTCTCCCTGGAGGTATTTGAGTTTTTATCAGAAAAAAAATCCACCTATGCAGTATCAGGAAACATGGACCCAATTGATGTAAGAAAGAGACTGCCTGAAAAAGAGATCATTGAGATTGGGAATTTCAGGATTGGACTGATTCATGGTTGGGGTTCTTCAGATGGACTTGAACAAAGAGTGATGTCCAGATTTGATAATGTTGATGCGATTGTTTATGGCCATTCACACAGGCCATCAAATACCAGACTGGGAAACACACTATTATTTAATCCAGGGGCTGCAATTGGTTATTCATCAACTCCCCTGAGGAGCATAGGCATACTTGAAATAGGTGAAAAAATAAGCGGCAGAATAATAGAGTTATGAGAGGTGGAGAAATGAAGAACTTATGGGCACCATGGAGGATGACATACATACTTTCAGCAGATAATAAAGATGGTGAATGCATATTCTGCCCTGGACCTAACAGGGACAGGGATGAGGAGAGGCTCATACTATATGTTGGTGAATACAGTATGGTTATAATGAATAAATTTCCCTATAATAACGGACACCTGCTGGTTGCTCCCAACAGGCATGTGCCTGGTCTATCTCACCTGACAGACACTGAAAGCCTGGATATTATAAAAAAGGTGCAAAAGACCATTGAGATACTCAAATCTCATATGAATCCTGATGGATTTAATGTGGGATTGAACTTAGGAAGGGTTGCAGGAGCAGGGATGGAAGAGCATATGCATTTCCATATAGTCCCCAGATGGAATGGGGACACCAACTTTATGACAGTGTTTGATGATGTGAGGGTGATACCACAGCACATCAAAGAAACATATAAACAACTAAGACCATATTTTGAGAAGATATGACAAAATTAATTAATCAGGCCCATCTTATACCCAGGAGGTTTTCCAATGAGATATATTAGATTCATAATTGCAATACTGATAATGCTGTTTGTTCTTATACTGATTGTAGAGAATCACACGGCACTATCCACAAAGGTAATCTTCAGATTCCACATCTTTACTTATAATGCACAGACCCCTGAAATATCTCTTTACTTTATAGTTGCCATTACATTCCTGTTTGGTGTCCTCATTACTGGATTATATGGTATGGTTGAGAGATTCCGTCTCAAAAGACAGATCAGACAAATGAATAAACAGCTAAAAGAAAAGGAAAAGGAGTTAAATTCATTGAGGAATCTGCCAGTTACATCTGAGGAAACTGTAAGTGCAGGAGATAACAGCTCATAGATATCCAAGGAGTATCCCGGGACATGTTTCAGTCAATACTCTCATATCTTCAGGATAATCCTTTACAGATACTGCTTCTGGGGATTTCCTTAGGGTTCTTGCTTGGCATTATCTTTAATCTGCTCTTTACAAATCAAAGAAAGGGGACATCTTCACCCACAAAGGGAAAGGGAGATGAGGCCCTCTTTAAAGGTATCCAGTATATACTCTCCAATAATACGGATGGAGCAATAGAGGAGTTCACCAAATCAGTTAAGATAAACTCCGAGACCATTGAGACATACATTGCACTTGCAAATCTATACAGGTCAAAGGGTGATATTGATAGGGCCATAAGAATAAGGCAGAGTATAATCTTACGACCCAATATAGATTTGAATACAAAGATCCAGGCTCTTATAGACATGGGCATAGATTACAGGAAAGGGGGACTGTACAACAGGGCAATAGAGATATTTAATGATATACTAAAAAGGCATGGGCCAGACATTACGGTATGTAAGGAGCTCGAAAGAATATATGAGGAGACAAATGACTGGGAAAATGCATTTCAGATGAGAAAAAAGATTGCATCCATGACAGGTGGTGAACACAATCATATACTGGCCCATCATCAGACAGAGATCGGAAAGAAATATCATGAGAGGGGTGAATACAACAGGGCCCAGTCCGCATACAAAAAGGCCATATCAATCCACAAAGGCTGTGTTGATGCATATCTTCACTTAGGGGATCTGTACTTTGAAAACAGAGAATACAAAAAGGCCATAGCCACCTGGAAAAAGGTTGTGGATGTTGCTCCCAGATTTACCTTCCTTGCTTACAGGCGACTTGAAAATGCATATGCAAGGATAGAAAACCTAAAACCAGTGGAAGAATTCCTGAAAGAATGCACAAAACTCAACCCTGACCCATTTACATATCTTGCCCTTGCAAGATACCTTTATAATGAAAGGGATATTGATGGAGCCCTCCAAGAGATAGAAAAGGCCTTAAAGCTTGCTCCCTACTTCTGGGAGGCACGAAGATTACAGGGAGAGATACTCTTAAATGAAGGAATGAACACACGGGCTATCTCTTCCTATAAAGAACTCGTAGAACACT